>NZ_VSWF01000023.1:0-53147 GCF_009668305.1 Comamonas sp. CAH-2 | reverse complement strand
GTGCCCCCCAGCCCGCCCCTGTGCGGGCTTTTTTACGCCCTGGTGGCACCCACGCGCACGCGACCGCCACCCACGCCTGCCCCCCAGCCGGCGTTCCGTCCCGTGCGCGGCAGGAGCTTCTACACTTCACCCTTTGTGCTCGACGCACCCGCGCCCTCCCGCCGCCATGACCCTTGCCACCCAACTGCTGCTCATCGATCCGCAAAACGACTTCTGCGATCTGTCAGCGGCGCTGTGCCCCACGCTGGACGGCACGGCCCTGCAGCCCAGCCTGCCCGTGCCCGGCGCCCATGCCGACATGCAACGCCTGGCCAGTTGGCTGCGCGCGCAGATGCAGGCCGTGGACCACATCACCGTGACCCTGGATGCACACCAGGTGTTCGACATCGCGCACCCGGCTTTCTGGCAGCACGCCGACGGGTCCGCCGTGCCCGCCTTCACCGCCATCACAGCGGCGCAGGTGCGCGCCGGGGCCTATGCGCCGCGCACGCCGGCCCACCTGGCGCGCGCCCTGGCCTACCTGGATGCCCTGGAAGCACGCGGGCGCTACACCCTGATGGTCTGGCCCGTGCACTGCGAGATCGGCACCTGGGGCCACGGCGTGCATGCCGAGGTGCAGGCCGCCTGCCGCGACTGGCAGGTGACCCGCCAGCGCGCGGTGACACACGTGTTCAAAGGCAGCCACCCCTGGACCGAGCACTACAGCGCCCTGGCCGCCGAGGTGCCCGACCCGCAGGTCCCGGACACCTGCCTGAACCACGCGCTGCTGGACACGCTGCTGCAAGCCCAGCGCCTGGTGGTGGCGGGCGAGGCCAGCAGCCATTGCGTGCGCGCCACGGTCGAGCACCTGCTGGAGGCCGCGCCCTCCGGCTTTGCCCCACGCGTCGTGCTGCTGACCGACTGCATGAGCCCCGTGCACGGCTTTGCTGCGCAGCATGCCGACTTCCTACAGCGCATGCAGGCCGCCGGCGTGCAGCTGCACACCACCGCCACCCTGCGCCTGTAACTTCTTTTGCCCACGCCTGCCATGCCCATCGTCCCCAGCCTGCTGGACACCGACCTCTACAAATTCACCATGTGGCAGGCGATGCTGCACCGCCACCCGCAAACCCAGGCCGAATACCGCTTTGCCTGCCGCAATGCCACGGCCTACCCGCTGGCCGAGCTGATCGACGACGTGAACGCCGAGCTGGACCACCTGTGCAGCCTGCGCTTTGCCAAGGACGAGCTGGAATACCTGGGCCAGCTGCGCTACATCAAGAGCGACTTCGTCGACTTTCTGCGGCTGTTCCAGTTCCAGCGCGACTTCATCCGCGTGCAGGCCACGCCCGAAGGCGGCCTGTCCATCGAGGCCCACGGTCCCCAGGTGCATGTCATGGGCTTCGAGATCCATGTGCTGGCCATCGTCAACGAGCTGTACTTCCGCCGCCTGGCCCAGCCGGACACCCTGGCCGAAGGCCGCCGGCGCCTGCAGGCCAAGATCGCCCAGCTGCAAACCCTGGCGAGTGGCCCGGTGCTGGCCCACCCCTTCGAGCTGTCGGATTTCGGCCTGCGCCGGCGCTTTTCCGCCGCCTGGCAGCACGAGGTGGTGGCCACGCTGACGGCGCAGGCCGCGCAGTGGTTCAAAGGCACCTCCAGCGTGCTGCTGGCCAAGCAACTGGGCATCGCGCCGCTGGGCACCATGGCCCACGAATACATGCAGAGCTATCAGTCCCTGGGCGTGCGCCTGCGCGACTTCCAGAAGTCCGCGCTGGAAGACTGGGTGCAGGAGTACCGGGGCGACCTGGGCATTGCGCTGACCGACACCGTCGGCATGCGCGCCTTCCTGGCCGACTTCGACCTGTACTTCGCCAAGCTGTTCGACGGCCTGCGCCACGACTCGGGCGACCCGTTCGCCTGGGGCGAGCAGGCGATCGCCCACTACCGCGAGCTGCGCATCAACCCGCACACCAAGCGGCTGGTGTTCTCGGACGGGCTGAACCTGGACAAGGCCCTGGCCCTGTGGCGCCACTTTGCGCCGCACATCCAGCTGGGCTTCGGCATCGGCACCAACCTGACCAACGACCTGGGCCTGCAGCCGCTGAACATCGTCATGAAGCTGGTGCGCGCCAACGGCCAGCCCGTGGCCAAGATTTCCGACACCCCCGGCAAGACCCTGTGCGACGATGAGACCTACCTGGCCTACCTGCGCCAAGTGTTCGACATTGCCGACCCCGAAACCGCAACCACCTAAAAACCATAGCTTCCAGCGCTTGCCACCAGGCCACTTCAGACACAAAAACACCTGAAAAGCTTCAAGGACGAACGCCAGCAGCTATGCTTTTCACCATGCCCCACGCTGCTCCCCCGCCCCACACCGCCGTCCTCATCGGCCGCTTCCAGCCCTTGCACCTTGGCCACCTGGCCCTGCTACAGCAGGCCCTGGCGGTGGCGCAGCAGGTGGTCGTCGTGCTGGGCAGCGCCTGGCAGGCGCGCAGCCCCAAGAACCCCTTCACCTGGCCAGAGCGCGAAGCCCTGATCCGCGAGAGCCTGCCGCCCGCCGATGCCGCCCGCGTGCGCTGCGTGCCCGTGCGCGACTACTACGACGAGCCGCGCTGGGTGCAGGCCGTGATGGCCGCCGTGCACACCCAGGTGCCGCCCGGCGCGCGCGTGGCCCTGGTCGGCCACTTCAAGGACGACAGCAGCCATTACCTGGCGCGCTTCCCGGGCTGGGAGCTGCTCAGCCTGCCGCGCCAGGGCGACTTTGACGCCACCCCCATCCGCGCCTGCTACTGGAACCTGGACGAACAGCCGCAGGCTGCCGTGGCGCACCAACTGAGCGCCCTGCTGCCCCCTGCCGTCGCCGACTGGCTGCAGGCCTGGCAGGCCAGCCCCGACTACGCCGCCCTGCACGCCGAATGGCGCATGCTCAGCGGCTACCGCGCCGCCTGGGCGGCCGCCCCGTATCCGCCGGTGTTTGTCACCGTCGACGGGCTGCTGCTGTGCCACGGCCATGTGCTGCTGATCCAGCGCGGCCACGCCCCCGGCAAGGGCCTGTGGGCCCTGCCCGGCGGCTTTGTCGAGCCACGCGACACCCTGTGGCAGTCCTGCCTGCGCGAGCTGACCGAGGAAACCGCCCTGCCGCTGACCGCGGCCGCGCTGCAATCCACCCTGCAGGGCGTGGAAGTGTTCGACCACCCGGACCGCAGCCTGCGCGGGCGCACCATCACCCACGTGTTTGTCTGCCACCTGCCGGGCACCACGCTGCCCGCTGTGCAAGCCGGCGACGACGCGGCCGCCGCGCGCTGGGTGCCCCTGCAGGCCCTGGCCGGCCTGGAGACGCAGATGTTCGAAGACCACTTCCACGTGCTGCGCCGCTGTTTTGAACGCTTTGGCGCCGGCCCCGTGCCCGCCCTGCCCTGATGCCCCTGGAACCGAGCCCCATGACCACCCCGCTGACCATCCGCCCCGCCACCATCGACGACACCGACCTGATCCTGCACTTTGTGCGCGAGTTGGCCATCTACGAAAAGGCCGAGCACGAAGTGCTGGCCACGCCCGCCCACGTGCACCGCACCCTGTTTGGCGCCAGCCCCAAGGTGTTCGGCCTGATCTGCCTGGAGGGCGACACACCCGTGGGCTTTGCCGTGTATTTCTTCAACTACTCCACCTGGCAAGGCCAGCACGGCCTGTACCTGGAAGACTTGTACGTCTCGCCCGAGCAGCGCGGCAAGGGTGCCGGCAAGGCCTTGCTGCAGCACCTGGCCCGCATCGCCGTGGAGCAGGACTGCGGCCGCTTTGAATGGAGCGTGCTGGACTGGAACGCCCCGTCCATCGCCTTCTACGACAGCCTGGACGCCCAGCCCCAGTCGGAGTGGATTCGCTACCGCCTGACCGGGCCGGCCCTGCACGCGCTGGCCGCCGCCCCCGCAGCCTGAAGCCCAGCACCGGGCCAGCTGCACGGCCCGGTCGCCCGGTCTCGCCTGGCGCCTAGCGCGCGGGGGGCTGCGCCGGTGCAGCTGCTAGCTCGCGCAGCAGCAGCTCCAGCTTCACCAGATCATCCTGCACCTGCAGTGCCACGTCGGAGCCAGGCTCCAGCAAGGCCAGCAGCGCCTGCCAGTGGTCGCGCGCGGCCCGCGGATTGCCCGCCTGCAAGGCCGCCGCACCGGCCAGCGCCAACGCCTTGGGTTGCTGCGCGTCCAGGCGCAGCGCCTGGGTGATCGCGGCGCCCGCCGCACCGTCCAGGCGCCCCTGCTGCGCAGAGGCCTGGGCGTCTGCCAGGTCCGCCCAGATGCGTGCCTGCTCCGTGGCTTCCTGGCCCTGGGCTTGCACCGTCTGCAGCGCGCCCTGGTAGGCCTGGGCAGCATCGGCATAGCGCTCCAGGGTTTCGTAGGAGCGTGCCAGCATCACCCACCCCGGCAGGTTGTCGGGCTGCGCCTGCAAACGCTGCGCCAGGCCGGCCACCATGGCCTCGACCTGTGCCTGGCCCGCACTGTGGCCCATGGCATCCGCCTGGGCCAGGCGGGCTGCGGCCTGCGGATCGCCCACCTGCACATACAGCCCCCATGCCGCCACGGGCAGCAGCACGGCCAGCACCAGGGCGCTGGCGCGTGGCAGCCATGGCCGTTGCCGCCAGGCCCGGGGCTGCGCGCGCTGCGCCAGCTCCTGCAGCAGGCGGCGCTGCAACTCGTCCTCGGCCTGGGCCAGATCGGCCGCATCGAGGCTGCCGGCGCGGTGTTCCCGCGCCAGCTCCTGCAACTGGGCCTGGTACAGTGCCCGCAGGGCGTCATCGCTGCCGGTCACCGGCTGGGCCGCATCCCGCAGCAGGCTGGGCAGCAGCACCGCCAGGCACAGCAACACCAGGGCCAGCGCCCCCAGCCACAATCCCACCATATCGCTCATGGACGGTCCTCCGGTGTCGGTGTGTCCTGGCGGTTCTCCAGCCACGCCTGGGCCCGTGCCCGCTCCTGCGGGCTCAATCCCGGGCGGGCCACGCTCTGGTGGCGCCGGCGCAGCGTGCGCCACAGCAGCAGCAAGCCGCCCAGCAGCACGACAAACGGGGCGCACCACAGCACCCAGGTCGAAGGCTTCCACGGTGGTGCATAGCGCACAAAACTGCCATACCGCTGCTCGAAAAAGGCCACCACCTCGGCATCGCTGCGGCCCTGCGCCAGCTGCACCGCAATTTCTTTGCGCATGTCCTTGGCAATCGGCGCCTGAGATTCGGCCACGGTCTGGTTCTGGCAGACCACGCAGCGCAGCCGGGCGGCCAGGGCCGCCTCGCGCGCTTCCAGTTCCAGGTCTTGCGCGGCGAAGACACCGGGGCAGACCAGGGCGGCGCACAGCGCCAGGGACCAGGGTTTCATTGCACGGCCCTCACCACAGGCATCAGTTTGTCGTTCCACACCTCGGGCGTCACCGGCCCCAGGTGGCGGTAGCGGACCCGGCCCTGGGCATCGATCACAAAGGTTTCCGGCACGGCATGGATGCCAAAGTCCATGCCGACCCGGCCATCGGCATCCACCGCAGAAGCCACATACGGGTTGCCGGCCACGCGCAGCAGGGCCTGGGCCTTGGCGGGCTGGTCCTTGTAGTTCAGGCCATAAATGGCCACCCCGTCCTTGCGCGACATCTCCACCAGGATCGGCAGCTCCTGGCGGCAGGGTGCGCACCAGGAGGCCCAGACGTTCAGCAGCCAGACCTGGCCCTGCAGCGCCTGGGGCGTCAGCCGGGCGCCTTCCGGCCCCTGCAGCACCGGCAGGTCGAAGACCGGCACCGGCTGCTGCAAGAGGGCCGATTCCAGCGCCCGCGGATCACGTTGCAAGCCCAGGCCCAGCATGACCGCCAGCCCCAGGAAAACCGCCAAAGGAATGACAAAACGCATCACGCCACCTTGTGCGCCACGACGCTGCGCGCGGCATGGGGCACGCGCTGGCGCCCGGTGCGAAAACGCTTGTCCAGCAGGCTCAAGCCCGCCCCCAGTGCCATCATGAAAGTCCCCATCCAGATCCACTCCATCCAGGGTTTGACCTGCAGACGCACAGTCCAGGCCTGCCCGGTCTCATCCAGCGGCTCGCCCAGTGCGATGAACACATCGCGTGTCCAGCGGCTGTCGATGGCCGCCTGGCTCAGCCCCATGGTCTGCACCCGGTAGGCGCGTTTTTCGGGGTACATGTCCCAGCTCTGGTCCCCATCGCTGACGCGAAAGTGGGCGCGCTGGGCATCGTAGTTGGGCCCCTCCACCGAGGACAGTCCCACCAGGGTAAAGCGGTAATGGCCAGCCTCCACGCTCTGGCCCTGGGCCACATGGGTTTCGCGCTTGGTCTCCAGCCCGTTGGCCAGGCTCACGGCCATCACGAACACGCCCACGCCGGCATGCGCCATCACCGTGCCCCACCAGCCCCATGGCTGACGGGCCACGCGCTGCCAGCCTGCGCCCTGCCGCACCGCAGGCAGCAGACGCTGGACGGCATGCGCCAGCGTGCTCAGCAGGCACCACAGGCCCAAGGCCACTCCCAACAAGGTCACGGGCGTGATGGACCCGGCCTGGGTCAGACCCAGCACGGCCACGCCCACCACGGTTAGCACCAGGGCCATACGCAGCCGCTGCCACAGCTCGCGGCCCGAACCCTGCTTCCAGCGGGCCACCGTGCCGCAACCCATCAAGGCCAGCGCCGGCAGGACCAGCGGCAGAAAGACCGCTTCAAAATACGGTGGGCCGACCGAGATCTTTTCGTTGCGCAGCACATCCAGTGCTAGAGGGTACAGCGTGCCGATCAGCACGGCCAGGGCCGCGGCGCAGAACAGCACGTTGTTCACCAGCAGCAGTGTTTCGCGCGACAGCAAGGCGAACTGCCCGCCCCCGGTGCCCAGCTCTGGCGCCCGCCAGGCGTACAGCCACAGCGACACGCCCACCACCGCCACGATGAAGCACAGGATGAACAGGCCACGCCCCGGATCGACCGCAAACGCGTGGACCGAGGTCAGCACCCCGGAACGCACCAGGAACGTGCCCAGCAAGCACAGCGAAAACGCGCAGATCGCCAGCAATGCTGACCAACTGCGGAATGCGCCGCGCTGGTCTGTGACGATCAGCGAGTGCAGCAAGGCCGTGCCCACCAGCCAGGGCATGAAGGAGGCGTTTTCCACCGGATCCCAGAACCACCAGCCCCCCCAGCCCAGCACGTAATACGCCCAGGCGCTGCCCAGCAGGATGCCCAGCGTCAGAAAGCCCCAGGCAGCCAGCGTCCAGGACCGCGACCACCGCGCCCAGGCAGCGCCCAGCTCGCCCGAAATCAGGGCCGCCAGCGCAAACGCGAAGGGCACCACAAAACCCACATAGCCCATGTACAGCAGTGGCGGGTGAAAGACCATGCCCGGGTCCTGCAGCAAGGGATTCAGGTCCTTGCCCTCCAGCGCGGCCGGCACCAGGCGCAAGAACGGGTTGGACAGGAACAGCACGAACAGCAGAAACCCGACGCTGACCCAGCCCAGCACCGCCAGCACGCGAGCCACGAAATCGGCCGGCAATGCGCGGCTGCGCCAGGCGACCGCCACGCTCCAGCAGGCCAGCAGCACCTGCCACAGCAACATGGAGCCTTCATGCCCGCCCCAGAAGGCGGTCAGCTTGTAGATCATGGGCAAATCGCTGTGCGAGTTGGCCGCGACGTACAGCACGGAATAGTCCTGCGTGCCAAAGCACCAGAACAGCACGCCCGCCGCCAGCAGCGACAGCAGGCACTGCAGGGCGGCGGCGGGCCGCGCCAGGCGCACCCAGGCGGCAATCCCCCACTGGGCACCCAGCAACGGCAGCGTGGCCTGCACCAGCGCCACGATCAGCGCCAGCACCAGCGCAAACACCCCCAGCTCCGCCATCATGGCTGCCCCCTTGATGTCCGTGCGGCGTCTTCCAGTGCCTTGGCTGCTTCCGGGGGCATGTAGTTCTCATCGTGCTTGGCCAGCACCTCGGAGGCCTCGAACACTCCGTTCGCCTGCAGCTTGCCGGATGCGACCACCCCCTTGCCTTCGCGGAACAGATCGGGCAACAGTCCCTGGTAGCGCACCGGCACGCGCTGCACCTCGTCGGTCACCATGAACTGCACCTGCAGGCCATCGGCGGAGCGCTGCAGCGAGCCAACCTCCACCAGACCACCGATGCGAAAGGCGGCGCCTTGCGGCGCTTCGCCCGCATGGATCTGGCTGGGGCTGTAGAAAAACATGACATTCGCATCCAGTGCGCGCAACACCAGGGTGACGGCCAGCCCCACCAGGGCCACGCCGGCCAGCACCCACAACAGGCGCTTTCGACGGGGTTTCATGCAGCATCTCCCTCAGGGTCGCGCAGTGCGGGGCCCTGTCGCAGCCGACGCCAGCGCCACAGCAGCGCCAGGATTTCAAGCAGCAGGAGCGCTGCGCTGACACCATAGGCCAGCGCGATGTAAAAACCATGGGTCGCCATCACAGTTGCTCCTCTGCGGCACGTTCTCGAATCAGGCAGCGCGTGCGCAGCAAGCACACGGCCAGCGTATAGGCCCAGCACGCCATGGTCATCAGCAGCATGCCCGCCAGCATGGTGTGGGTCATGCTGGGGGCCGCATCCATGCGGATCGTGGCCCCCTGGTGCAGGGTGCTCCACCACTGCACCGAGAAATAGATGATGGGCACGTTCACCACGCCCGCCAACAGCACGATGGCACCGGCCGCATCGGCACGCTCGGGGTCTTCGATGGCCGAGGCCACCCCCAGGTAGCCCAGGTACAGAAACAGCAGGATCAGCTCCGAGGTCAGCCGCGCGTCCCACACCCACCATGCGCCCCAGGTGGGCTTGCCCCAGGCCGCGCCGGTCCACAGCGCGATCACGGTGAACAGGGCCCCGGTGGGCGCCAAGGCGCGCGCCAGCAGTGGTGACAGGCGGGTGCGGTAGACCAGGCCCAGCCCCGCGTGCACCGCCGCCACCACATAAATGAACATCGACATCCAGGCCGCAGGTACATGCAAAAAGATGATGCGATAGACCTCGCCCTGCTGGTAGTCGGTGGGGGCCACGAAAAAACCCACCCACAGCCCAGCCACGGTCAACGCCAGCGCCAGCACGGCCAGCCACGGCCACAGGCGTTGTGCCCAGTGGTCAAACACCGGCGGGGAGGCCAGTTGGCGCCAGCGAAAGCCTGCGGCCGCAGCACGCGGCGATCGAGGAGGAGAAGCAACAGGGGAAGGGTTCATATCATTCCAGCGCCAGCCTCAACGCCGCCGCAATCGTCCAGGGGCCGGCCAGCAGCGCCAGGCACAAACAGGCACCGAGCAAATTCAACGCGGGGGCCGCAGGCAGCCCCAGCAAGGACTGGGTCACGGCATGGCTGCCAAAGATCAGGATCGGCACGCTCAGCGGCAGCACGACCAGCACCAGCAGCAAAGCACCGCGCAAGCCCAGGGTCAGCGCAGCCCCCAGGGCCGCCAGCACGCACAGGCTGGGCGTGCCCAAGGCCAGCGACAGCAACAGCACCCCCATCACCTCTTCGCCCAGGCCATATTGCCAGCCCAGCAGCGGCGTGGCCAGCAGCAGCGGCAGCGTGCCCACCAGCCATTGCGCCCCCACCTTCACCCCCACCAGGAGCGGCAAAGGTGCAGGGGCCAGCAACCACTGCTCCAGTGAACCGTCTGCATGGTCCCCCTCGAACAGCCGGTGCTGGCCCAACAAGACCGCCAGCAAGGCCGCCACCCAAACAACGCCAGGCGCGATCTGCCGGAGCAAGACGCTGTCCGGCCCCAAAGCCAGCGGAAACAGGCTGCCCACCATCAGGAAAAACGCCAGACCACTCAGGGCATCGGCCGGCCGGCGGACGGCCAGACGCAGCTCGCGCACCACCACCGCTCTCAGCATGGCGCCTCCTGCTGCGCCGTAGCCGCGGAGGGGGCACTCAAGTCCAATACCGGGGCCGGCACGCCAGGCACCAGCAGACCGCGATGGCTGACCACCATCGCCAGCCCACCCGCCTGGGCGTGTGCCGACAGCAGTTGCACCAGCAATGCGCTGCCCTGTGCATCCAGCGCATTGTCTGGCTCGTCGAGCAACCACAGCGGGCGTTCACTGAGCAGGACCCGGGCAATCGCCACCCTCCGTCGCTGCCCCTGGGACAAGCGACCAAAAGGACGCGAAGCCACGTCCAGGACATCCAGTGTGCGCAGCACCTGGGCCGCACGTTCACCGGACCAGGGCACGGCCTGCATCTGGAGTGCGAAACGCAGATTCTCGATCCCACTGAGGGCATCGCTCATGCCGCACTGGTGCCCCAGGTACGACAGCTGCCGCTGGAACGCGGGGCTGGATGCGATGACACGCTGACCGCACCATGCCAGCGCCCCGGCACGCCAGGGCATCAGCCCGGCCAGACTGCGCAGCAAGGTGCTCTTGCCAGCGCCATTGCTGCCCTTGAGCTGCAGCACCTGGCCGGCCTGCAGGCTGAAATCGATCTGGCGCAACAGCACCCGGCCATTGCGGAGGCAGCCAAAGCCAGCAACGTCCAGGCTCCGTGGCGCATGCTCCGCAGACACCATGCGATCAGGGCTTGGCCATGGCGACAGGGGCTGGCACCACCTGGCCCGGGCTATCACTGGGGCCCACGCCCGGAGGAATGTGTGGCAGCTGGTGGGCAATTCCCTTGTGGCAATCGATGCAGGTTTTTTCCTTGTTCGCCAGGTAGGTGGAATGCATGTTCTGCGCCCGCTGACTCTGGCGTGTGAAGTCCATGGAGTCGTAGTTGTGGCAGTTTCTGCATTCCAGGGAATCGTTGGCTTTCAGGCGCGCCCATTCGTGCTGCGCCAGCTCCAGGCGCTTGGCATCAAATTTTTCCGGCGTATCCACCGTTCCAAAGATCTTGCCCCACACCTCCTTGGACGCCTGCATCTTGCGCGCCATCTTGTCGGTCCAGTTGTGCGGCACGTGGCAGTCCGAGCAGATCGCGCGCACCCCGGAGCGGTTGGTGTAGTGGATGGTGCTCTTCAGCTCGGCGAAGACGTTGTCGCGCATTTCATGGCAACCCGTACAGAACTTCTCGGTGTTCGTGACTTCCATCGCGGTATTGAAAGCCCCCCAGAACAGGATGCCCGCAATGAACCCGCCAATCGTCAGGAACCCAAGGCTGAAGTGGACGCTGGGGCGCCGTATGACGGCCCAGTAGCGCTTGAGTAATTGCAGCATGCTTGTGCCCCAGTTCATGGTTTCTTGGATGCGTTCGCAGGATTTTGCAATGCTTTCAGGAGCAGGCTGTCCACATCCTGGAATGTATTTCTTACGAAAGGCGTCGCATTGTCCTGCCCCACATGGCACTGCACGCAAAAGTAGCGCCGGGTCGAGATCTGCGCCAGGGTATTGCCATCGCGGTCCTGGTAGTGGGTGATGGAGACCGGGATCGCCTGAGAAACTTCCGCCTTGGTGCGGGAGTGGCAATCCATGCACTTGTTGAAGTTCTTGTCGACCTGGTAGCCATCGATGCGGTGCGGAATCACGGGCGGCTGCTGCGCGTAGTTGCGCGTGCGGCGCACATCATCGTTGATGGGGTTGCCCAACACCGGTGGCTTGGTGGTTTCCAGCAAGGGTGCCGTGCCGCGGGCCTTGTCGTACAAGGGCTCGGCGGAGGCCATGCCGGTCGCGGTGACCACACCGATACACAGCATCAGTGCCATTCCCAGTTTCTGTATGCGTTTCATGGGGTGCTCCTCTGCTTGTCCTCAGACCTTGGTCAGCCTCACGGCACACTTCTTGAAGTCGGTTTGCAACGAGATCGGATCGGTCGCGTCCAGCGTCACCTTGTTGATCAGCTGGCTAGCGTCAAACCATGGCACATAGACCAGACCACGCGGCGGCTTGTTGCGGCCACGGGTCTCCACGCGTGAACGGATGGCGCCACGGCGCGAGGCGACCTCAACCTCGCTGCCCCGGCGCAAACCCAGCGCTTTGGCATCGTCAGGGTGCATGTAGCACAGCGCATTCGGCACGGCACGGTGCAGCTCGGGCACGCGGCGGGTCATGGACCCGGAGTGCCAGTGCTCCAGCACGCGACCGGTGGACAGCCAGAACGGGTATTCCTGATCGGGAGCCTCGGCGGCCGGCTCATACGGCAGGCCAAAAATGACCGCCTTGCCATCTTTGTGGCCATAGAACTCGAAACCGGTGCCCGGCTTCACATACGGATCGGTCCCTTCGCGGTAGCGCCACTTGGTCTCCTGCCCATTGACCACCGGCCAGCGCAGGCCCCGCACCTGGTGGTAGACATCGAACGGTGCCAGATCGTGGCCATGGCCCCGTCCGAACGCGGCGTACTCCTCGAACAGCCCCTTCTGGGGGTAGAAGCCAAACGACTCGGCTTCGTGGTTGTTGTACCCCGCCTCGATGTCGGTCACGGGGAACTTGTCCACCTGGCCATTGCGGTACAACACATCGAACATGGTCTTGCCACGGTACTGCGGGGCCTTCGCCAGGAGCTCCTCAGGCCACACCTCCTCGATCTTGAAGCGCTTGGCAAACTCCATCAGCTGCCACAAGTCAGAACGTGCTTCACCCGGCGCCTTGACCAACTGGTGCCAGAAGTGCGTGCGGCGCTCAGCGTTGCCGTAGGCACCTTCCTTTTCCACCCACATGGCGGTCGGCAGAATCAGGTCCGCCGAGGTCGCGGTGACGGTGGGGTAGGCATCCGACACCACGATGAAGTTGTCCGGATTGCGATAGCCCGGATAGCCTTCCTGCACCAGGTTGGCGGCGGCCTGCATGTTGTTGGTCACCATGACCCAGTAGGCATTGAGCTTGCCGTCCTTGAGCATGCGGTGCTGCAGCACGGCGTGATAGCCGGGTTTTTCGGGGATGGTGCCCTCGGGCAGCTTCCAGATCTTTTCCGCGGTCTTGCGGTGCTCGGGATTGGTGACCACCATGTCCGCGGGCAGGCGGTGCGAGAACGTACCCACTTCGCGTGCCGTGCCACAGGCCGAAGGCTGGCCCGTCAGCGAGAAGGGACTGTTGCCCGGGGTCGCGATCTTGCCGGTGAGCAGGTGGATGTTGTAGACAAGGTTGTTGGCCCAGACGCCGCGCGTATGCTGGTTGAAGCCCATGGTCCAGAACGACACCACCTTGCGCTTGGGGTCCGCATACAGCTCGGCCAGCTCCTTGAGCCGGTTGGCCGGAACGCCCGTCAGCTTGGTGGTGTATTCCAGGGTGTAGGTGGAGACGAACTTGGCGTACTCCTCATACGTCATGGGCTTGGCCCCCCCTGGGTCTGCCGCATTCTTGGCGGCTTTCTGCAAGGGATGCTCGGGGCGCAACCCGTAACCGATGTCCGGATTGCCCAACTTGAAGTTGCAGTGCTTGGCCACGAACTCCTGGTTCACACGCCCCGTGGTGATGATGTGGTTGGCAATGTAGTTCAGGATCGCCAGGTCGGTCTGCGGCTTGAAGGTCAGCTCAATGTCTGCCAGTTCATACGAACGGTGCTCAAAGGTGGACAACACGGCCACCTTGACATTCGGCGCACTCAAGCGGCGATCCGTCACACGCGTCCAGAGCACAGGGTGCATTTCCGCCATGTTCGAACCCCAGAGCACAAAGGTGTCCGTGGCTTCGATGTCGTCGTAGCAACCCATGGGCTCGTCCATGCCGAAGGTGCGCATGAAGCCCGCTACCGCCGAGGCCATGCAATGGCGCGCATTCGGATCAATGTTGTTGGAGCGGAACCCGGCCTTGAACAGCTTGGATGCGGCATAGCCTTCCCAGACCGTCCACTGGCCCGAGCCGAACATGCCCACGCCGGACGGCCCCTTTTCCTTGAGCGCCTTCTTGAATTGCTGGGCCATCACGTCGAACGCGGTATCCCATGACACGTGCTGGAATTCCCCATCCTTGGCGTATTTGCCATTCTTCATGCGCAGCAACGGCCGTGTCAGACGGTCCTCGCCATACATGATCTTCGACAGGAAGTAGCCCTTGACGCAATTGAGGCCCCGATTCACTTCGGCCTGGGGATCGCCTTGGGTCGCCACCACCCGGTTGTCCTTGACGGCCACCATCACGCCGCAGCCGGTGCCACAGAAGCGGCAAGGCGCCTTGGACCATTTCATGGGCGTGCTACCACCCGCTTGCGCGCCCTCCTGGGAGATGGCGTGGATGGGAATGCCTGCCACAGCGCCCGCGGCGGCGGCAGCAGTTTGACGAACGAAATCGCGACGGGTGCTAGTCATGGGAGACTCCCTCGTTAAGTAATTGCCGGGGTTCTGCGTGCTGGTACACCAGAGAGACGTTCAGTACGCCATCGATCAACCGAATGTGCGCCACCTGATCCAGGATGAAGTCGGCGCTGGGACCCTCCAGGGTGACCACCAGCTTGCCGTCTGGATGGGTGCCATGCACTTGGACAGGCCCCATCGTGGTCAGCGCCTGCCCGACGGGATCCAGCGCCTGCGGCAGGACATGGACCACCAGGCTGGCAATGTGTAGCTCATCGGCCATTGAATGCGGGGCTTCAGGCATGCGGAGGACCCGCAAACATCTGGAAGATCCAGACCAGGAAGCCGTAGCCAGCAATGATCAAACCGGCCAACACCGGCGCCATCACCACCGTCAGGAAAGCGAAGCTGCGCAATTCTTCTTTGCGCGTCGTGGGATTCTTTTTCTCAAGCATGTGCCACCTTTCTGGATGACTGTGCAGGCTACGGCGGCTTGGCAAGACCTTCAATCCGCCCCAACCCGCACAGCCATGAACACTTGCACCGACTTTAAAGACATTGACCAAACATTCAATTGATGCGCATCAAATCGATATTCAAACTTAGCCTTCACCCATTAAAAAACACAGCAACCATCCGCTCCATTCGAAAATCTCTATCGATAACCGCAATATCCACAGCAATTCATACATCAATCAAACAATTAAAAGATTGATTTAAATCAAATAAAAATAATCATTTCAAACAGAAATATTCAGAAACATCTACCCTGGATGCAGGTTTTGTATTTATTGAAAAAACTGCAATGACTAGCCTTCTGAAAATCCAGGAACCGTCCACGCCGGAACCGCCGCAGCATCCGTCCCTGGTGGCCTTTCTGGAACTGGGGTTTCGGCCGCTGTACCTGTGTGGCGCCCTCTGGGCCATGGCGGCTGTATCGCTCTGGGTGTTTGCCCCCTCGCTGCTGCAGGGCGTGGTGGCCGGGGTCTTCTGGCACGCCCATGAAATGTTCTGGGGATTCATTGCAGCCATCACGGTGGGTTTTCTGCTGACCGCCACCAGCAACTGGACCGGCATGAATCCCTTGCAAGGCCCTGCACTGGGCGCACTGGTGCTGCTCTGGGCCACCGCACGCCTGGGCTTTCTTTGGCCCGGCGCCGTCGCCTTTACGGTGGCAAGCACCGCCGACCTGCTGTTCATCGCCATGGCAGCACTGGCGATAGGCCGCTGCCTGCTCGCACGCCAAAGCCGGCACAACTACCTCCTGGTTCTGCTGCTGCTTGGCATGGGCAGCGCCAACGCGGCGTACCTCTACGCGTGCTGGCACCAGCTCGACTACAGCGTAGTAATGCACTATTTCTTCACGGGCATGCTGTGCATGGCCGCCATTGCCTTGCTGATTGCCAGGCGGGTGATTCCATTTTTTGCCACGCGGGCACTCCCGCAACTCAACGTGTCGCGGCACACGCGCAGCGGTCAATGGCAGGCGGGATTGGCCGCTTGCGGCATCCTGGTGTGGCAATTCGGTCCTGATCCATGGGCCGCCCCGCTTTTCGCCGCGGCCGGGCTGCTCACCCTCTGGCACGTGATGGCCTGGAAGCCCTGGGCCGTGCTGCGCACGCCATTGCTCTGGATCCTCTACCTAGGCTATGCCGGGCTGGGACTGGGCCTGTGGGCCGCAGCCGCCTACGCCCTGGGCTGGACGGCACGCATGTCCTGGCCGGTCCACGTGCTCGGCATGGCCGGATTTGGCGCCCTCATCGTCGGCATGATCACGCGCACGGCCCTGGGTCACACCGGGCGAGCATTGGTCGCCGACCGCAGCATGGTGTGCAGCTATGGACTGGTGTTCTGCGCCGTTGTCTTGCGCCTGGTGGCCCTGGGCGCCAGCACCCACCCCGTGCCCTGGCTGCATGCCAGCGCCGCATGCTGGGTCTTGGCATTTGCCGTTTACTTATGGCGCTTCCTTCCAATGCTGGTGCGCCCACGTGCTGACCAGCGCCCCGGAAAACCCGTCCCCCTCCAACGCCGGCCTCACTAAGATGCGCCTGACCACACTCACCGACTATGCGCTGCGGGTCCTGATCTACACCGGCGCCCACAGCGAGCGCCTGTGCACCATCAGCGAAATTGCCAAGGCCTTCGATATCTCGCAGGCCCACTTGATGAAAGTGTCCCAAGTGCTGGCGCAGCAAGGGTGGATCACCACGGTGCGCGGGAAAAACGGAGGCTTGCACCTGAGCAAATCCCCCCAGGAGATCCCGCTGGGGGCGGTGGTGCGCAGCATTGAACCCGACTTCAACCTCGTCGAATGCCTGGGCCCCAACAACCACTGCCGGCTGACCGGCGGCTGTGCGCTGACCTGCATCCTGAATGGGGCACTGAAGGCGTTTTGGCAGCACCTGGATTGCTACACGCTGGCCGATGTGATCGCCCGCCCCGGCTTGCCAGTCCTGGCGCAGTGGACCCAGCCCATCGCCATCAGCCGTTGACGCACCACGCTCCGAAACCTCGGCCCGCGGCAAGGGGCGCACCGCACAAAAATTCTCAAGTTGTTGTTTTGCAAAGAGTTTTTTGGGCAACCAACCTCGCCATCGGGTCCAGCGCCCCCCTGCACAGAGATTGCGTGACGTCAGCGAGGAACACCCACCCCTTGAAAGCCAAAATTTTTACCTTATTATTAGCACTCGATGGGGTTGAGTGCTAACAGCACCGTTCCACAGCTTTTTCAAGCCACCCTGCCCATTTGCGACAGCGTGGCGGACCTCTTCAACCTTGTTGATTGATACCTAGGAGATGTTATGAACCTGCGTCCTCTGCACGACCGCGTGATCGTCAAGCGCCTGGAAAACGAAACCAAGACCGCTTCGGGCATCTTTATCCCTGACAACGCCGCCGAAAAGCCTGACCAAGGCGAAGTGCTGGCTGTCGGCCCCGGCAAGCGCAACGACAAGGGCGAGCAAATCGCTCTGAACGTGAAGGTGGGCGATCGCGTGCTGTTCGGCAAGTACTCCGGCCAGACCGTCAAGATTGACGGCAACGAACTGCTGGTGATGAAGGAAGACGACCTGTTTGCGGTCGTTGAAAAGTAAATCGCACAGCGGTCCTCTTCAGAACTTTGAAATTTCATAGCTGCTAGCGCTTGATACACAAGAGCTAACAGCCAATTTGAACCAGATTTGTAGGAGCCAAAAATGGCAGCTAAAGACGTAGTATTTGGTGGCGAAGCACGTGCTCGCATGGTGGAAGGCGTGAACATCCTGGCCAACGCGGTCAAGGTGACACTGGGCCCCAAGGGCCGCAACGTGGTGCTGGAGCGCTCCTTCGGCGCCCCCACCGTGACCAAGGACGGCGTGTCCGTGGCCAAGGAAGTGGAACTGAAGGACAAGCTGCAAAACATGGGCGCCCAGCTCGTGAAGGAAGTGGCCTCCAAGACCAACGACATCGCCGGTGACGGCACCACCACCGCCACCGTGCTGGCCCAAGCCATCGTGCGCGAAGGCTCCAAGTACGTGGCCGCCGGTCTGAACCCCATGGACCTGAAGCGCGGCATCGACAAGGCTGTCGCCGCCCTGGTGGAAGAGCTGAAGAAGCAATCCAAGGCCACCACCACCTCCAAGGAAATCGCCCAGGTCGGCACCATTTCCGCTAACTCTGACTCCGACGTGGGCGAAATCATTGCCCAGGCCATGGACAAGGTCGGCAAGGAAGGCGTGATCACCGTGGAAGAAGGCAAGAGCCTGGCCAACGAACTGGATGTCGTGGAAGGCATGCAATTCGACCGCGGCTACCTGTCGCCCTACTTCATCAACAACCCCGAAAAGCAAGCCGCGATTCTGGACAACCCCTTCGTGCTGCTGTTCGACAAGAAGATCAGCAACATCCGTGACCTGCTGCCCACGCTGGAGCAAGTCGCCAAGGCCGGCCGTCCCCTGCTGATCATTGCCGAAGACGTCGAAGGCGAAGCCCTGGCGACCCTGGTGGTGAACACCATCCGTGGCGTGCTGAAGGTTGTGGCCGTGAAGGCCCCTGGCTTCGGCGACCGCCGCAAGGCCATGCTGGAAGACATCGCCATCCTGACAGGCGGCAAGGTCATCGCTGAAGAAGTGGGCCTGACCCTGGACAAGGTGACCCTGGAAGACCTGGGCCAAGCTGCCCGCGTCGAAATCGGCAAGGAAAACACCACCATCATCGACGGTGCTGGCCAGGCTAACGAAATCGAAGCCCGCGTCAAGCAAATCCGCATCCAGATCGAAGAAGCCACTTCCGACTACGACCGCGAAAAGCTGCAAGAACGCGTGGCCAAGCTGGCCGGCGGTGTGGCCGTGATCAAGGTGGGCGCTGCCACCGAAGTCGAAATGAAGGAAAAGAAGGCCCGCGTGGAAGACGCCCTGCACGCCACCCGCGCTGCCGTGGAAGAAGGCATCGTGGCCGGTGGTGGCGTGGCCCTGCTGCGCGCCAAGCAAGCCGTGGGTGCCCTGGCCACCGGTAACGTGGAGCAAGACGCCGGTATCAAGCTGGTGCTGGCTGCCGTGGAAGCGCCTCTGCGTGAAATCGTGGCCAACGCCGGTGGCGAGCCTTCGGTGGTGGTGAACGAAGTGTTGAAGGGCCAAGGCAACTTCGGCTTCAACGCTGCCAACGACACCTACGGCGACATGCTGGAAATGGGCATCCTGGACCCCACCAAGGTGACCCGCACTGCCCTGCAGAACGCCGCGTCCGTGGCTTCCCTGCTGCTGACCACCGAGTGCATGATTGCCGAAGCCCCCAAGGCTGAAGGCGCACCCGCCATGCCCGACATGGGCGGCATGGGTGGCATGGGCGGCATGGGCATGTAATTGCCCGGCTGCCCACCCCAGGCCCACGGGTCTGGGGAGTGCACACAAAAAAAGGCCGCTTGCGCGGCCTTTTTTCATGTCTGGGCGTTAAGAATCAAATCACGCTCTAACCCTTACCCCACGCGCGCAGAGCGCTCTGCTTTTAGTTACCGTGGCTGGGCGACGCTGCCAGCCGCTGCATCAGCGCCAAGGTGGAGGGGTCCACCCCGGCCCAGTCGTGGCTCTGCTGGCGGGCACGCAGCTCCTGCGCCAGCTTTTTGCCCAGCTCCACCCCCCACTGGTCAAAGCTGTTGATGCCCCAGACCGCACCCGCCACAAACACGCGGTGCTCGTACAGCGCAATCAAGGCCCCCAGCGATGCAGGGTCCAGCGCCTGCAGCAGCAAGAAGGTGCTCGGGCGGTTGCCCGGACAGTCACGCTCCGCCCCTTCGCCCTGGCGCCCCAGCATCAGGGCCTGGGCCTGGGCAATCGCATTGATCACCAGACTTTGGTGGTGGGCCCCCAGGTACTTGCCACCATCGCGCAGGGCGATGAATTCCACCGGGATCGTGTCCTGGCCCTGGTGCAGCATCTGGAAGAAGGCATGCTGGCCGTTGGTGCCGGGTTCGCCCCAGACCACGGGGGCCGTGGGCACCTCCAGCACCTGGCCATCGCGCGTGATGCGCTTGCCGTTGCTCTCCATCTCCAGCTGCTGCAGGTAGGCCGTCAAGCGGCGCAAGCCATGGCTGTAGGGGGCAATGCAGCGGCTGCCAAAGCCCAGGAAATCGCGGTTCCACACATCCAGCAAGCCCAGGCGCATCGGCAGATTGACCGCCGGGGCCGCGCTGAAGAAATGGGCATCCATGGCGTGTGCGCCCTGCAGCAGTTGGCGGAACTGCGCCGCGCCGATGGCCATCGCAATCGGCAGCCCAATCGCCGACCACAGCGAAAAGCGCCCGCCCACCCAGTCCCAGAAGCCCAGCGTGCGGCTGATGCCGAACTCGGCCGCGGCCTGGACGTTCGTCGTCAGCGCCACAAAGTGGCGGTCGATGCTGCAGGCGGCATCCGCATCGGCACTGCCGCCATGCGCCAGAAACCATGCCCGCGCGGAATGCGCATTCAGCATGGTCTCGGCCGTGGTGAAGGATTTGGACGCGATCAGGAACAGGGTGCTCTCAGGCCGGACGCGGCGCAGCACATGGCCCAGTTCATGGCCGTCGACGTTCGAGACAAAGTGGAACTGGGTGCCCGCATCGACCCAGTCCTCCAGCGCTTGCACCACCACTTCCGGGCCCAGGTGCGAGCCACCGATCCCGATGTTGACGACGTCGGTGATGCGCGCATCGGCCCGCACCTGCTCGGCCAGGTCCAGCATGGCCTCCAGGGTCTGGTGCACCTGCGCCAGGGCCTGCACCATGCCACCGCCCCACTGCTGCACCACGGGATGGTCGTGCAGCAGCCCCCCATCCTGCGGCGTGCGCAGCAGCCAGTGCATGACCGCGCGCTGCTCGCTGGCATTGATGGGCGCCCCCGACAGCATGGCGTCGCGCTGCTCGGTCACGCCACAGCTGTGCGCCAGATCGGCCAACAATTGCTCTGTCTGGGGCTGCCACAGATTCTTGGACAGGTCGGCGAACACATACGGCGCCTGCTGACTGAGCTGGCTCAAGCGCTCCGGGTGGTGCGCAAAGGCCTGGCGCAGGTCCAGGTGGCGGCCCTCACGGTCTGCATGCTGTTGAAGTTGCGCCCACTGTGGCGTCTGATTACACATCACCGACATAGCTCATCAACGCTTGCGCACCACCACGCTGCCCACCGAATAGCCGGCACCAAATGAACAGATCACCCCCAGGTCGCCCGCCACCAGATCCTGGCGGTGCTGGTGGAAGGCGATGATGGAGCCGGCCGACGCCGTGTTGGCAAATTCGTTCAGGATCAGGGGTGCGCGATCTTCACTGGCTTCGCCCACCAGCTTTTTCAGCACCAGCTGGTTCATGCCCAGATTGGCCTGGTGCAGCCAGAAGCGGCGCACGCCCGCAGGGTCATGGCCCAGCTGCGCCAGATGGGCCTCGATGTGCGCCGCCGCAATCGGCACCACTTCCTTGAAGACTTTGCGCCCCTCCTGCCGGAACGTCTTGTCGCGCGCCTGCGGATCGCTGTCTTCGCTGCGGTTCATGAAACCGAAATTGTTGCGGATGTTGTTGGAGAACTGGGTCGCCAGGCGCGTGCCCTGCACCTCCCAGACATCGGCCGCAGTGGCCGTGTCGGCACGTTCAATGACGATGGCCGTGCACACGTCGCCAAAGATGAAGTGACAGTCGCGGTCCTTCCACTCCAGGTGGGCCGAGGTGATCTCGGGATTGACCACCAGCACACAGCGCGCGCTGCCACTGCGCACGGCATTGACCGCCTGCTCCAGGGCAAAGGTGGCGGACGAGCAGGCCACGTTCATGTCGAAGCCATAGCCTCCCGCGCCCAGGGCATGCTGGATCTCGATCGCCATCGCAGGATAGGCGCGCTGCATGTTCGACGCTGCACACAGCACCATGTCGACATCGGCCCCGGTTTTTCCGGCCTGCTGCAAGGCCTGGCGCGCGGCATCCACCGCGATCTCGGCCATCAGCGAGAGCTGATCGTCGGCACGCTCCGCAAAGCGCGGGTGCATGCGCTGGGGGTCGAGCACACCGGATTTCTCCATCACATAGCGGCGCTGAATGCCGGAGGCCTTCTCGATGAACTCGACGCTGGAGTGCTGCAGCGGTGCACGTGCGCCGGACTCGATGTCTGCGGCGTGGCGGGCATTGTCCAGGTCCACGTAGCGATTGAAGGCCTCGACCAGCTCCGCATTGGTGATGGTGTAGGGGGGCTGAAACAAACCCGTGCCACTGATAACGGCTGAATGCATGAATGAGGTTTCCGGTGACCGGGCCTGGTGAGGCCCGGTGTGTGAATGTGATACGTTGAGCTGCCAGCACAAGCCTGGATACGTCGTCGCGGTGCCTAGTCGTACGGAAGTACTGCCTGCGGCTTCGCGCCCCGTCTCCACTGCCCATCTCCACTGGGCGGGGTCATGTTCGCCGCGCTCAGTGCGCGCGGATCAGTTGCTCCAGTTTGGCGGTATCGACGGCAAAGGCACGAATGCCTTCGGCCAGCTTTTCCGTGGCCATGGCGTCTTCGTTGAGTGCATAGCGAAAACCGGCTTCGTCGTAGTGCACGGCTTGCAGCTCGGCGTGCCGTGCCTGCTGCGCATCCAGTGCCCGCGCGACCGGCGCCGTGTTCTGGCTCAGTTGCTCCAGCAGCTCCGGGGCAATCGTCAGCAGGTCACAGCCGGCCAGCGCCACAATCTGCCCGGTATTGCGAAAGCTGGCGCCCATGACTTCGGTGGCAATGCCAAAGTGCTTGTAATAGTCATAGATGGCACGCACGGAGCGCACCCCGGGATCGTTCGCGCCGGCCATTGCCGCCTCATCCCACTGCGCTCCGGCCTGCTTCTTGTACCAGTCATAGATGCGCCCCACAAAGGGCGAAATCAATTGCACCTTGGCCTGCCCGCAGGCAATCGCCTGAACCTTGGAAAACAACAAGGTCAGGTTGGTGTGGATGCCGCGCAGCTCCAGCTGGCGCGCCGCCTCGATCCCTTCCCAGGTGGCCGCAATCTTGATCAGCACCCGGTCTATGTGCACCCCGGCCGCCTGGTACAGCTCAATCAGCCGTTCCGCACGCACCACCGTGGCCGCCGTGTCGAAGGACAAGCGCGCGTCCACCTCGGTGGAGACACGGCCGGGCACCACCGACAGGATTTCACAGCCAAAACGCACCAGCAACCGGTCGATCACCTCCGCCAGGTCGGCCTGGGGAAAGCGCTGCACGGTCTCGGCCAGCAACGGCTGGTACGCGGGCTGCTGGACCGCCTTCAATATCAGCGACGGATTGGTGGTGGCGTCCCGGGGGCGGAACTGCGCCAATTGTTGGAAGTTGCCGGTATCCGCCACCACGGTGGTGTACTGCTTCAGTTGTTCAAGCTGGTTCATCTTGTCTCTGCTGTTTTCCTGGTGTTCGTACGGTGGAACGCATCGCCAAACCCCAAGTGTAGTGCCGGCCTCACAGACATCCGCCTGTCACAATGACCCAAGGCACGATGGTTTGTTGCAAGTGGCGGAAAATCGCAGCTTTTGGTGCACTGCGCGCCACCACACAAGGACTGTTTGCATGCTGGACCGGATTTCTGCCTCTTTGCCTTCGCTCGCACCTGCGGAGCAGCGGGTCGGGAAATTGGTGCTGGAAGACCCCCACCGCTTTGCACGTCTGCCGGTGCGCGAACTGGCGGAGCGGGCCCATGTCAGCAAACCCACGGTGGTGCGCTTTTGCCGCAGCATGGGCTATGACGGACTGGCGGATTTCAAGCTCAAGCTGGCCGGCAATGTCGCTGAAGGCGTGCCCTTTGTGCACCGCAGCGTGGATGTGGATGACAAGACCTCCGATGTCCTGGTCAAGGTGATCGACAACTCCGTCGCCGCCTTCCTGCAGTACCGCAACGCCGCCAACCCCGCCGCCATCGAGCAGGCGGTGAACGCCATCACCAGCACCTGGCAGCGCAAGCAGCGCCTGGAGATTTACGGCGTGGGCAACTCCGGCGTGGTGGCCCAGGATGCACAGCACAAGTTCTTTCGCCTCGGCATCAGCAGCCAGGCCACCAGCGACACCCACATCCAGACCATGGGCGCCACCATGCTGCGCCCCGGTGACTGCCTGATCGTCATCTCCAACTCCGGACGCACGCGGGAGCTGGTGGACGTGGCCCACATTGCCCGCCACCAGGGCGCCACCGTCATCGCCATCACCTCCAGCCACACCCCGCTGTCGGACTCCAGCCACATCCTGCTGGCAGCCGACAACCTGGAAGGCTCCGATCTCTACAGCCCCATGGCCTCGCGCCTGCTGCACCTGCTGATCATCGACATTCTGGCCACCGCCGTGGCCTTGAAAATGGGCGACGGCCTGGCGCACAACCTGCAAAACCTGCAGAACCAGTTGCAACAAAAGCGCTATGGCATCTGAAACTGCAGCTACTAGCAAAAAAATGAGCGTACTGCGCCTGCAATTCAAGACTTCCAAAGACTAAACACTTTGAATTCAACACTACGCCATCGCCAGCAGCTTTGTTTTTCATAGCTGAACCAATCCGTCGACGCTACCCTCAGACCTTGGCAGGCACAAAAAAACCGGCATGGCTGCCGGTTTCGGATGCAAGCCTCAGACCATCAGAAGCGATGGCGCAGGCCCACGGTAAAGCCGGTGCGGCTGCGGGCGCCGCTGGTGTTGTCCAGCACCGTACCCTGCCCACCGCTGATGCTAGTGCGGTCAATCGCCAGGTACGCATCCGTGCGCTTGCTGAAGGCATAGTCGGCCGCAGCCACCACAAAGTTGGCCGTGCTGTTGAAGTTGCCCGACACGGAACCGGTCTGCTTGCCGCGGAAGTAATGCATGCCCAGGTTCAGTTGCGGCGTGATTTGGTAACCAAAACCCACCTTGAACAACTGGCGCTTGTCCGCATCACCCGACTGGAATCCGCCATTGGTCTGGCCCGACCAGTAGGCATTCAACAAAGCGCGGTCAATCGAGAGTTGCATGGCAGCAGGGCTCAAAGGATTCGCTGGGGTGCTCGCAAACTTGGCTTTGTTCAAGCCATAACCCGCATTGAAGTACCAGGGACCGGTACGGTAAGAGCCACCCAGCGTCCAGGCATCCACATCTGTTCCTGTAGGCAGCTCCGTGCGCAAATAGCCACCACCCAACGAAAGGCCATCGGCCGAATAGCGCAGGTAACCGCCGACCGTCCTCACAGCGCCTCCCGCCAGCGTGCCAATCGTCTGCGGGCCAATCAATGCCGTCGCCGCGGCGCTTGCAGCTGCAGCCGCTTGGGCGGCAGTCCCACCGCCCATCAGGGTATTCATATAGGCAGTTTGCGCGGCACCCGAGGCTTGATTGGCGGTTGCCGCACCGTCATTAGCTTCCTTGAACGAGTACTGCACAGCACCCACCCACTTGCGGTCAGGCGTAGCGATCAGATACTTCAGCATATTGCTGGTCCGTGCGCCCATCGCCATGCCCAACTCGGGCTTGTAAGCATCCATGTAAGGTGAATAGGGGAAAGAGGCATACGTGCTGGTCACCACATCGAACAGCACATTCCACTGGCGCCCCATGGTCAGGCGCCCATAGGGACCTTGTAGGCCGACATAAGCCAATTGGAAAAATGGCGCGGTGGCGTCCTTGTCACCGGTATCGGTATTGAAACGGTGCTCCAACTCAACCAAGGCCTTGGAGCCACCACCGAGATCTTCCTCGACCTTGATGCCCCAGCGACTTTGCGACATGCCGCCACCAATCATTTTGGTCAACCCGCTTTGGTCTTTTCCTTCGTTGGTGGTGTGGCGCACCGCCGCATCCACAATCCCCCACAGCTCCACCTTGCTGGCACCCGTTGCTTGGGCCATGGCAGGCATGGCACTTGCACACAACACAGTAGCAGCCACCGCGACGATTTTCTTTTGCATCTGCTTGTCTCCTTGAAGTGAATATTCGATTCAGGATGCAAGCCCATTCTAGAAAAGCACCATCGTTCGATTTCCTCTTTTCGCACGAAAACCACGCTCGTTTTCCCCCGCAATTCGTCGCACACAAACGCAAAAAGCCAGCCCGAAGGCTGGCTTTTTTATCTAAACAAAACTGAGGCTAGCTCAGCTTCATATTAGAAAGCGTGGCGGATACCCACTTGAACAGCATGTTGCTTTTCGCCGTCTTTCAGAGCTACATCAGAGCTCAGACGTACGTTAGCACCATCCTTGTTCTTGATGTAAGCGTAGGTGCCGTACACAGCAGTACGCTTGGACATGTTGTGTACATAGCCCAGAGCAAACTGGTCTGCCTTCTCCTTAGCTGCACCAGCTTCGTTGATTTCGTAGCGGTTGTAAGAAGCCTTCACTTCACCAGCTGCGCCCACAGGAGCGGATACGCCAACGTAGTAACCTTTGGTCTTGTCCTTGTCGCCGCCGATGCTGTACTTAGCTTCTGAATTGCGGTAGGCAGCAGCCAGCTTCGCCACGCCGAAATTGTAAGAGCCACCCAAGCTCCATGCATTCACGTCGAACGCATTTGCACCAACACCGGTATTCTCACCGTCATTGCGACGCTCCAGACCCAGACCCAGGCTCAGAGGACCGTTGTCATAGGTCAGACCAGCGCCCATGTAGCTGCTAGCGCTGTTGGAGGACTTGGCAGTTTGTGCGTCTTTGTCTTCACCAAAACCGTAGTTCACGTTGGCACGGAAACCGCTGAAGTCAGGCGACAGATAAGTCACCATGTTGCTCACGCGCTGGGTTGTGGAGTCACCGTTTACACCAGCGTCAGCCCACAACTTGGAAGCACCAAAGCCCACTTGACCGAACACATCGTAACGGGCGGTAGCGTTCCAAGCAGCAGTCAGTTCACGACCCATGCGAACTTCACCGAAGTTGCCCGACAGACCTACGGTAGCGCGGCGCTTGAAAGCCAGTGCATCAGACTCTTTTTCACCAACGCCAGCCTTGGAATAGCCAGACTTGCCCGAACCGTTGTCAGCCAAGATGCCAGCTTCCAACCAGAAGTTAGCCTTCAGACCACCACCCAGGTCTTCCACGCCGCGGAAGCCCAGACGGCTGGTTTGGTTGCCGCCAGAGTTCAGACCAGACCAGTTATCTTGGCCGTTCACATAAGACACAGCGTTGTCAACAACGCCGAACACGGTCACGGAAGATTGTGCGAAAGCAGCGCCGGAAACAGCAACAGCTGCCAAAGCGATCAG
This sequence comes from Comamonas sp. CAH-2, assembly GCF_009668305.1. NCBI lineage: Bacteria > Pseudomonadati > Pseudomonadota > Betaproteobacteria > Burkholderiales > Comamonadaceae > Comamonas > Comamonas sp. CAH-2. The sequence goes on along the minus strand of NZ_VSWF01000023.1, from coordinate 26,300 downwards.
GGATTTCTTCATTTGATACTCCAAGGTTTGTTGAAGGCACGTAGCGGTTTCATCTGACTTTGTAACAAGCCCGTTACCGCCAAGCGCGCCAACCTCCTGGTGGGGAAGTTGGGGGTTATTGCACCAGACTGGACTGCCTTGCGCAAAGAAATTCCCCTCCACAAGGCAAAAAACGCCGTTTTCTGTTGCCCCGATGCAACATGCCCCGGCGAACACTGCAGCTACGCACCCATATCGCACGCTGGAAATGCGCACGGTGCTCTTGGAAAATCTCGCTTGCACCTAAAGCGATTACTCACATTTCACAACCCACTAGCTGTCGAACATTTCGCACGCGATCCATCTGCCCGCGCTTTACGTACTGCCAGCATGCTGTGATTAGGCGCCGTTCCATAAAAAAAGCGCCACTTAGGCGCTTTTGCTGCATGGTTGGCTGCATGAAGATAGGGCAAAGGATTTAAACCTCCACCAGCTCAAAACTGGTGGTGATTGCAGCCGTCTTGCCCAGCATGATGCTGGCCGAGCAGTACTTCTCGTGGCTCATGGCGATCGCGCGCTCCACGGCGGCAGCGGGCAAGGCCTTGCCGGTCACGGTGAAGTGCATATTGATTTTGGTGAACACCTTGGGCTCCAGCTCGGCCCGCTCGGCCTGCAGCTTGACGGAGCAGCCGCGCACGTCGTGCCGGCCGCGCTTGAGGATCAGCACCACGTCGTAGGCCGTGCAACCGCCGGTACCGGCCAGCAGGGCCTCCATCGGGCGCGGCGCCAGGTTCTGCCCGCCATTGGCCGGGGTGCGCTCATCGGGCGCACCATCCATGGCCAGCACGTGGCCGCTGCCGGTTTCCGCGATAAAGCCCATGCCCGAGCGGGTTCCTGCCGCGCCGGTCCAGCTGACTGTGCATTCCATGTTCATTTTCTCCTTGCTTCACGCAGTCATTGAGTGGGGTGTTCCGCCCAACAGAATTGCAGCACACAAACCTGAATGTTCAGAAAACCCTGAAATCTTGTTGCAACGCAGCATTATCCAGGCTACAATGCGCGCCATGCGTTGGATCGCCGAGGTTTTCACCCGCGATGCCCACAGTGGCGTGGTCTACTGTAGCGCACCAGTTGTCTCCTCCACCTCCTCTAACGGTGGATTCAGCCCCAAGCCTCTCGGTTTGGGGCTTTTTTTTGCCTGGCGATGCCTGTCATCCAGCTCCGCCATGACGTGCTCCAGGGTGAATGCCTATGATGGACCCCCTTGGAATGGCCCGGCACTCATGCCCGCGCCAGACCTGGTTTGCCGCATATGACCACTACCAAGCACCTCACCCCCTTTGACTACCTGACCAAGATCCTGACGGCCCGTGTCTACGACGTGGCCGTGGAGTCGGACCTGGAGCCCGCCAAGAACCTCAGCCGCCGCCTGCACAACAAGGTGCTGCTGAAGCGCGAGGACCAGCAGCCCGTGTTCAGCTTCAAGCTGCGGGGCGCCTACAACAAGATGGCCAACCTGTCGCCCGAGCAGCTGCAGCGCGGCGTGATCTGCGCGTCGGCCGGCAACCACGCCCAGGGCGTGGCCCTGGGGGCCAAGAAACTGGGCTGCCGCTCGGTGATCGTGATGCCCACGACCACACCCCAGGTCAAGATCGATGCCGTCCAGGCCCTGGGCGGCGAGGTGGTGCTGGCCGGCGACAGCTACTCCGACGCCTACAAGCACGCCGTCAAGCTGCAAAAGACCGAAGGCCTGACCTTTGTGCACCCGTTTGACGATCCGGACGTGATCGCCGGCCAGGGCACCATCGCCATGGAAATGCTCAGCCAGCTGCAAAAGCTGGGCAGCCCGCGCCTGGATGCGGTGTTCGTGGCGATTGGCGGCGGCGGTCTGATCAGCGGCGTGGCCAACTACATCAAGGCCGTGCGCCCCGAGATCAAGGTCATCGGCGTGCACACCAAGGACTCCAATGCCATGCTGCAGTCCGTGCAGTCCGGGCAACGCGTGGAGCTGCCCGACGTGGGCCTGTTTGCCGACGGCACGGCCGTGAAGCTGGTGGGCGAAGAGACCTTCCGCATCGCCAAGGACCTGGTGGACGACTATGTGGTGGTCGACACCGACGCCGTCTGCGCCGCCATCAAGGACATCTTTGTCGACACACGCTCCATCGTCGAGCCGTCGGGCGCCCTGGCCGTGGCCGCCATCAAGCAGTACGTGGCCAAGCACAAGACCAAGGGAGAGACCTACGCCGCCATCCTGTGCGGTGCCAACATGAACTTCGACCGCCTGCGCTTCGTGGCCGAGCGCGCCGAGGTGGGCGAGGAGCGCGAAGCCCTGTTCGCCGTGACCATCCCCGAGGAGCGCGGCAGCTTCAAGCGCTTTTGCGAGGTGGTGGGCAAGCTGCCCGGCGGCCCACGCAGCGTGACCGAGTTCAACTACCGCATCAGCCACCAGAACAAGGCCCATGTCTTCGTCGGCCTGACCACGCCGACCAAGGGTGAGTCCGAGAAGATCACCAAGAACTTCCACAAGCACGGTTTCGAGGCGCTGGACCTGACCTTCGACGAAATGGCCAAGGAACACCTGCGCCACATGGTCGGCGGCCATTCGCCCCTGGCGCAGGACGAACGCCTGCTGCGCTTCGTCTTCCCCGAGCGCCCCGGCGCCCTGTTCAAGTTCCTGAGCCTGATGGCGCCGACCTGGAACATCTCGCTGTTCCACTACCGCAACCAGGGCGCGGACTATGGCCGCATCCTGGTCGGCATGCAGGTGCCGGCCAAGGACAGCAAGAAGTTCGACACCTTCCTCAAGCAGCTGGGTTACCCCTGGGTGGAGGAAACCGACAACCCGGCCTACCAGTTGTTCCTGAAGTAACGCGCCCCGGGCGGGGCGGGCTCCGGTGGGGCAACCACCACCCCGCCCGCCGGCGCACGGCCCCGCAGGCCCCTACCCACCGGCACCGCCTGCGGATTGGGCATGTTTTTGGCACTTGGCGCGCATGCAACAAGCGCCAGCAGCTCTACTTTTCATACCTTTCATGCAGCCTCTGCGCCACTTCCTGCTGGCCCTCCAGTTCTTCAGCCGCATCCCCGTGACCGGCCGCCTGGCGGCCTGGGTGGGCTGGAGCCCGGCCCTGCAGCGCGCCAGTGCCGGCCACCTGCCGGGCGTGGGCTGGCTGGTCGGCCTGGTCGCCGCCGCCGTGGTGCTGGCCTGCCATTACGCCCTGGCCACGCACCCCATGCTGCCGTGGGTGGCAGCGGTGCTCAGCACGGCGGCCACGCTGTGCGTGACGGGCGGTTTCCACGAAGACGGGCTGGCCGATGTGGCCGATGGCCTGGGCGGCCACCTGCCCGCCGAGCGGGCGCTGGAAGTGATGAAAGACTCGCGCCTGGGCGCCTATGGCGCCATGGCGCTGTGCCTGGGCCTGCTGGCCAAGGTGGTGTTCGTAGCCCTGCTGGTGCAGATCGACGTGGCCGCCGCGGCCCTGCTGCTGTGCGGCGTGCACGTGCTGTCGCGCGCCGCGCCGCTGGTGCTGATGCGCACCCTGGCGCATGTCAGCAAGCCGGACGCCTCCAAAACCCTGCACATCGCGGGCAGCCCGCTGGGCTGGGGCGGTGTGCTGACCGGGCTGCTGTGGTGCTTGCCGGCGCTGGCGGCGGTGTACGTCTACCTGGGCCACGCCACCGTGCTGGCCCTGCTGCTGACGGGGGCCGTGGTCACCGCCTACCTGGGCTGGCGCTTCCAGCGCCGCCTGGGCGGCATGACGGGTGACTGCCTGGGCGCCACCCAGCAGCTGTGCGAGCTGGCCATGCACCTGGTCGCCGGCCTGCTGCTGGCCCAGTACGTGCTCTGAACCATGGCCGCCCCCGCCCTCTGGCTGCTGCGCCACGCCCAACCGCTGATTGCCCCCGGCGTCTGCTACGGCCAGCTGGACGTGCCGGCCGACCCGCAGCACACCCTGCAGGCCGCCCTGCGCGCGGGCGCGGCGCTGCCCCGGCAGGCCGTCGTGCGCCATTCGCCCCTGCAAAGGTGTGAGCAGCTGGCCCACGCTCTGCAAGCGCCAGAGGCACTTTTGGAGCCCGATGCGCGCCTACAGGAAATGCATTTCGGCCGCTGGGAAGGCCAGGCCTGGAGCACCATCACCCGCCCCGAACTGGACGCCTGGGGCCAGGACCTGTACCACACCGCCCCCGGTGGCGGCGAAAGCCTGGCCGCCATGCTGCAGCGCGTGTCCAGCGCCTTGCAGTACAGCTGGGCGCAGGACAGCCGGCACGGCCAGCGCGACGTGGTCTGGGTCACGCACGCTGGCGTGATCCGCTGCGTGCAGTGGCTGCTGCAATACGGCCATGCCCAACCCCGCGCCCAGGACTGGACCCTGCCCGCCCCTGCCTTCGGCGAGTGGCTGCGCCTGCCGCTGGCCGGCATGGCCACCACCGTGCGGACCCTGCAATCCTGAACCCTGTCCAGCCCATGCCGATCACCTTGCCCGACACCACGCAGCAGCAGGCCGTGGCCTCCATCGAACGCTATTTCCGCGAACACATGGACGAGCCCATCGGCAACGTCGCCGCCGCCGGCCTGCTGAAGTTCTTCCTGGCAGAGATCGCCCCGCTGGCCTACAACCAGGGCGTGGCCGACGCCCAGGCCCAGATGCAGCAGCGCGTGGCCGAGATCGACATCGACGTGCACCAGGAGGCCTTCACCTTCTGGCAAGCACGCCCACGCACGCGCCGCGGTCAGGGAGACTGACGCCGGCGGTGGACCAGGCACGACGCCACAGGCCCTACCGTCGGACGACGACCAGGCGCAGCAACGGCGCACCCGTAGCCGCTAGGGCGGCAGCCGGTGCCGCATAACCTGCCGGCGCCGGGGTCATGCGCAAGCTGCACAATGAACGCATGTTTGAATCCCTGCGTACCTGGGCCACCCCCTACGGTGGCGATGTCTTCCTCTACATCAGCGTGCTGGCCGTGGCCAGCGTGGTGGGCCTGCAGCTGTACAAGCAGCGGCTCAGCAGCTTCACGCTGCAGCGCTTCATCCGACTGGGCGCGCTGATTGCCCTGCCGCTGACCATCATCGCCATGGAAATGGGCGAGCAGCACTGGGGCATCGCCGTGGTCGCCATCGTCTGGGCCGTGGCCGTGGCCATCATCAGCAAGAACGCCGTGGCCCTGCGCAAAGACAGCAAAAAGTGAGCTGACAGCGCTGGTTTTTTGCGGCTTTTCGATGCTTTTCCATTTGAAATCCGCCTGCAGCCTGCGCTGAACGCTTCGGTTTGAAGAGTGGAGTTCCCCATGCATTTCAAGACACCGCGCCTGTCCATGCTGGACCTGGTGGCCGTGCGCGAAGGCGGCACGGTGCGCCAGGCGCTGGACATTGCCGTGCAGACCGCACAAAAGGCCGAGGCCCTGGGCTTTGCCCGCTACTGGCTGGCCGAGCACCACAACATGCCGGGCATCGCCAGCTCCGCCACGGCGGTGCTGATCGGCCACATCGCCGGCCAGACCACGCGCATCCGCGTCGGCTCGGGCGGCATCATGCTGCCCAACCACCCGCCCCTGGTCGTGGCCGAAGCCTTCGGCACCCTGGCCGAGCTGTACCCGGGCCGCATCGACCTGGGCCTGGGCCGCGCGCCCGGCACGGATGGCGCCACCATGCGCGCCCTGCGCCGGGACCGTGTCGAGACCGAGGAGGACTTCCCGCGCGACGTGGCCGAGCTGCAGCGCCTGCTGGGCCCCGCCGACCCGAACGCGCGCATCAGCGCCACCCCCGGCACCGACACCCACATTCCCATCTGGCTGCTGGGCTCCAGCCTGTATTCCGCCCAGCTGGCCGCCATGAAGGGCCTGCCCTACGCCTTCGCCTCGCACTTTGCACCGCGCTTCCTGCACCAGGCGATTGCGCTGTACCGCCAGCTGTTCCGCCCCTCGGCCGTGCTGGGCAAGCCGTATGTCATGGTCGGCGTGCCCGTGGTGGCCGCGCCCACCGATGCCGAGGCACAGTTCCTGGCCACCAGCACCCAGCAGCGCGTGCTGGGCATCCTGACCGGCCAGCGCGGCAAGCTGCCCCTGCCCGTCGAAGGCTTCCTGCAACAGCTGGGCCCGCGCGAGCAGGCCGCCATCCAGGACTTCCTGGCGCTGGCCGTGGTCGGCGGCCCCGAGACCGTGCGCCAGGGCTTTGCACAAATCCAGCAGAACACCGAGGCGGACGAGCTGATCCTGGTCACCGACATCCACAACCCCGCGCTGCGCCTGCGCAGCTTGGAAATCAGCGCCCAGGCCCTGGCGGGCTGACGCCCCTTCAGCGCCCCGCCATGAGCCGCTCCGCCCGCCTGCTGCAGCTGCTGGACCAGCTGCGCCGCGCGCGCCAGCCACAGACCGGGCCAGCCCTGGCCCAGGCGCTGGGCATCAGCCTGCGCACCCTGTACCGCGACATTGCCACGCTGCGCGAACAGGGCGCGGCCATCGCCGGCGAACCCGGCATGGGCTACGAGATGCGCCCGGGCTTTGTGCTGCCGCCGCTGATGTTCACCCCGGATGAGCTGGAGGCCCTGCTGCTGGGCGCGCGCTGGGCCAGCCAGCAGGCCGACCCCGCACTGGCCCAGGCCGCCCAGACCGCGCTGGACCGCGTGCGCAGCGCCTTGCCGCTGGAGCTGCGCATCGAGGTGGACACCAGCGGGCTGCTGGTGCCCGCCATGGACCGCGCCGACGCCCCGACCGAGCCCTGGCAAACGCCGCTGCGCCACGCCATCCGCCACCAGCGCAAGATCGTGCTGCACTACCGCGATGAGAAAGGCCAGCCCAGCGAACGCTGCATCTGGCCGTTTGCCATGGCCTTCTTTGACCGCCACCACGTGCTGGCCGCCTGGTGCGAGCTGCGCCAGGATTTCCGGCACTTCCGCGCCGACCGCGTGCGCTCGGTCACGGCGCTGTCCGAGCGCTACCCGGAACCCCGCGCCCACCTGATCGAGCGCTGGTCGCGCCAGCTGTGCAGCCGCACCGACCGCAGCTGACACGGCCCAGGCAGATGCACCCGGCGCTGTCCGCCGCAGCGGCCACGCAGCGCCCATGGCAGGGCGGCCCGGGCACCTTCCACGCCCCCACGGCCGCGCTGCACTGCTGACAGAAACTGTCAGCAGGCCTGCCTACAGTCGCGGCCATGGCGCTGTTGCCATGTGTTGCCCCCTCTGTCATGACCCCTCACGCCCCTGCCCTGCACCTGTTCTTCCACCCCCACTCGCGCGCCGCCATGGTGCGCTGGATGCTGGAGGAATGCGGCGCCCGCTATGCCCTGACGCGGCTGGAATTCGGTGCCGACATGAAGTCACCCGGCTATCTGGCCCTCAACCCCATGGGCAAGGTGCCCACGCTGCTGCACGGCGACACCGTCATCACCGAAACGGCCGCCATCGTGGCCTACCTGGCCGAGCTGTTTCCCGAGCAGCAACTGGCCCCCGCCCCGGGCAGCGCGCTGCGCGGCAGCTATTACCGCTGGATGTTCTACCTGGCAGGGCCTGCCGATGCCGCGCTGACCGCACAGCACCTGGGCCACCTGGCCGACCAGACGCCCGAGCACGCCTCCATGGCCGGCTACGGGCGCCTGGAGGACGTGGTGGAAACACTGCGCCAGGCCGTGGCCGGCCGGCGCTACCTGTGCGGCGACCAGTTCACGGCGGCCGACCTGCTGATGGTCAGCTACCTGCGCTGGGGGCACACGATGAAGCTGCTGCCGCCGCTGCCCGAGTTCAGCGCCTACAGCCTGCCGCTGCTGGACCGCCCGGCGTCCTTGCGCGCCCTCGCGCTCAACGAGGCCGAGCTGCCCACGGCCTGAGGCCCGGCCCTGGAGCGGCGCGCCGGCCGGCGCCGGACATTCCCCGCTACCATGGTGGCCATGCCTGCCTCCACCGACTGATCCCACATGGCCGTCAGCCTCCACGACCAACTGGTTGTTGCCATCTCCTCGCGCGCCCTGTTCAACTTTGAAGAGGAGAACCAGGTCTTCAACCAGGACCCGGGCGCCTACCAGCAGTTGCAGCGCGAGCGGCTGGACCTGCCCGCGCCGCCGGGCGTGGCCCTGCCCCTGGTGCGCAAGCTGCTGGCCTTCAACCAGGGCGACCGGCGGCGGGTCGAGGTGGTGGTGCTGTCGCGCAACGACCCGGTCAGCGGCATGCGCGTGTTCCGCAGCGCCAAGGCCCATGGGCTGGACAGCATCCAGCGCGGTGTGTTCACGCAGGGGCGCGACCCGTTCGGCTACCTGCGCCCGCTGGGCGCCCACCTGTTTCTGTCGGCCAACGCGGCCGATGTGACCCAGGCGCTGAACCTGGGCTACCCCGCCGCCCGCGTGCTGACGGAATCGGCCGACGCCAGCAGCGCCCACCCGCAGGAAGTGCGCATCGCCTTCGACGGTGATGCGGTGCTGTTCTCGGACGAGGCCGAGCGCGTCTACCAGGCCGAGGGGCTGGACGCCTTCCTGCGCCACGAGGTCGAGCATGTGGCGCAACCCCTGCCCGATGGCCCCTTCAAGCCCCTGCTGGCAGCCTTGCACCGCCTGCAGCAAGCCGCCCAGGGTGGCGAGACCGGCGGCATGCGCCTGCGCACGGCCCTGGTCACGGCCCGCAGCGCGCCCGCGCACGAGCGCGCCATCCGCACGCTGATGGACTGGCAGATCGAAGTGGATGAGGCCATGTTCCTCGGCGGCCTGCCCAAGGGGGAGTTCCTGCGCGAATTCGCACCGGACTTCTTCTTCGACGACCAGACCGGCCATGTCCAGTCAGCCAGCGCCCACGTGCCTGCGGGCCATGTGCGCAGCGGCATCGCCAACGCCACACCCTGACTGGCGCAGCCATGAAAAAGCCACCTGACGGTGGCTGATGGGGTGGACGCCGGGGTGCTTACAGACCGCCGGTGCGCTTGACCTTGGGCTCGGCGTAGGTCAGTGGCTCGGTGCGCACCTGCAGCATGTTGCGCTCCTGCTGGTCGGTCTTCTGCGCTTCCTGGGCCGCTTCCACCGCCATCGCGCTGGCGCGCCACATCGACTGGATGTGCTCGATCAGCTGCTTGTAGATGGGCTCCTTGGGTGGCTCCTGCTCTTCTTCCTTGACCTTCTTCTCCTGCACCTCGGTCCAGTCGCGGTCTTCCAGGCTCTTGTCCGAGGGCTTTTCCGGACTCTTGATGGTGACGGTCACGCCCTCACCCAGCTTGTCCGCGGACTCCACGGCATTCACCGCGTGCACAGGGCGCACCGCAGCCGGCCCCGACGCACCTGTGGAGTACAGATTGGCACCCTGGGTGTTGGTCCACTGGATGGGAGTACGTTCTACAGGTGGTATTGACATGGCGAGACCCTCGATTCACGGAATAAAAGCGGCGGCAAAAACAGGTTCCGTCTGTTTTATCGGCAGCTTGTAGTGAAAATTTAGGAAATTTTTCAACTTTTTGACTGCCGTTCGTCGGAACCACTGATCGCCACCGCTGTTACAGGAACAGCTCCAGGAATTTGTGCGACTGCCGGTCCAACTGGCGGGCATCCGGAATCAGGTACTGCACGCCATCCCGGCTGGCGATCAGCAACTGGTGCTGGTCCTTGAGCTTGCGGATGTCTTCTTCGGCACGCAGCGTCAGCGTGGTGCGCCCCTTGTCGGTCATGACCGTCCAGACGCTGGGCACGGAGATGGCATCAATGGCCTCGATGCGCTGCACCACGGGCACAAACTCGCGCACGGCAAAGTCTTCCTCCAGCAGCGCGCGCTGGTCGGCCGGCAGGTGGTCCAGGTGCTCGATCCAGCAGACCTCTTTGCCATCCGGGCCCACCAGGGAAATCGCTTCCAGCGGCGCCTCCAGGGGGAAGGCCCGCACCGGGGTCACCGTGTCGTGCCGGGTGCCGTCGGCCAGTTGCACGCACAGCCGCCCATGGCGGTTGCGCTCCAGACGGATTTCGGGGCTCATCGGGCACTCTCCTGTTGTGTCACCACCAGGCCTGCGGCCTGGGCATCTTCCTCGGCGCGGCGCGCCTGGGCCTCATACAGACGCCAGTAGGCCCCCTTGGCCGCCATCAGCTCCTCGTGCGGGCCGACTTCGACGATCTCGCCGCGGTCCATGACCACCAGGCGGCTGGCCTTGCGCAGCGTCGACAGACGGTGGGCGATCGCGATCGTGGTGCGGCCCTGCACCAGGTTGTCCAGGGCTTTCTGGATTTCCTTTTCGGTTTCGGTGTCCACGGCCGAGGTGGCCTCGTCCAGGATCAGCAGGCGCGGGTTGATCAGCAGGGCGCGCGCAATGCTGATGCGCTGGCGTTCGCCACCCGACAGGCCCTGGCCACGCTCGCCCACGACCGAGTCATAGCCGTGCGGCAGGCGCAGGATGAACTCGTGCGCATGGGCGGCGCGGGCCGCGGCCACGATCTCGCCGCGCGTGGCATGGGGTTTGCCGTAGGCGATGTTCTCCGCCACCGTGCCGAAAAACAGGAAGGGCTCCTGCAGCACCAGGCCGATCTGGCTGCGGTAGTCGGACACCGCCAGGCGGCGGATGTCGATGCCGTCAAGCTGGATGCTGCCCTCGGTCACGTCGTAGAAACGGTTGATCAGGTTGACCAGGGTGCTCTTGCCCGAGCCACTGTGGCCCACCAGACCGATCATCTCGCCCGGCTGGATGTCCAGGTTCAGGCTACGGATCACCTGACGGCTGCCATAGCGAAAGCCGATGTCATGCATGCTGATGCGGCCCTGCACGGGCTGCGGCAGGGGCACGGGATTGACCGGTTCGGGCACGCTGCTGACCTGGTCCAGCACGTCGAAGATGCGCTTGGCACCCGCGGCGGCCTTTTGCGTGATGTTCACAATCCGGCTCATCGAGTCCAGACGCACATAGAAGCGCCCGATGTAGGCGATGAAGGCCGACAGCACACCCACGGTGATCTGGTCCTGGGCCACCAGCCAGATACCAAAGCCCCAGACCACCAGCAGACCGATTTCCGTCATCAACCCCACAGTCGGGGAGAACAGCGACCAGACCTTGTTCACGCGGTCGTTGGCTTCCAGGTTGTGCACGTTCGCCAGGCGGAAACGCTCGATCTCGCGCTCTTCCTGGGCAAAGGCCTTGACCACGCGCACGCCGGGAATGGTGTCCGACAGCACGTTGGTCACATCGGCCCAGACCCGGCTGATGCGGTCAAAGCCCACGCTCAGGCGTCCGCGCACCTTCTGGATCAACCAGGCGATGAAGGGCAGCGGCACCAGTGTCACCAGGGCCAGCCAGGGGTTGATGGACGCCAGGATGACGGCCGTCATCAGGATCATGATCACATCGGTCACGAAATCCAGCGCGTACAGCGACAGGAACATGTTGATGCGGTCCGTGTCGGCGCTGATGCGGCTCATCAGGTCCCCGGTGCGCTTGCCGCCGAAATACTCCAGCGATTGCTTCATCATGTGGGCATAGGTGGTGGTGCGCATGTCGGCACCAATCCGTTCCGACACCTTGGCCATCACCCAGGTGCGCGCCCAGCCCAGGCCCCAGGCCAGCAGGGCCGACAGCAGCAGGCCGCCCAGGTACAGCGCCACCAGGTAGGGATCAATCGGCTGACCGCTCTTCTGGTAGGGGATGAGGATGTCATCCATGATGGGGATGGTCAGGTACGGCGGCACCAGCGTGGCCGCCGTCGACAGCAGGGTCAGCACGAAGCCCCAGATCAGCAGGCCCTGGTAGGGCTTGGCGAAACGGCCGATGCGCAGCAACACCCAGGTCGAGGCCTTGGGGCCGGCCTGGCGGGCGCAGGCCGGGCACTCGTCGCTGTCCGGGGGCAGGATTTCGCTGCACACGGGGCAGCGGTTTTCCTCGACCGGCACCAGGGCCTGGCGGATGTCACCGGCCGCCAGGGCTTCGCGGAATTGCTCAAAGCGCTGCAGAAAGCGCAGCGCCTGGGCCTGCTGGCCCAGGGTGAAGCGCCACAGGGCCAGGCGTTGCTGGGGGTTGTGCAGCTCCAGTGTGCCCACGCCAGCGTGGTCAATGAAGCGCAGCGTCAGGTCTGCCGTCAGCGGCCAGCGCTGCCAGTCGCCGTCCGCGCTCTTGCCGACAATCTGCTGATCCGTCAGCACCAGCAGCCCCTGCGCAAAGCGCAGCGACACCGTCAAGTCAACCGACAGTGCGGCTTGGACGTTCTCATGGGGTGCGAGCTGCGCCCGCAATTCAGCCCCCAAAGGGTCATTGAAGACACTGGAAGCGTCTACAGGATGGTGATGTTGCATGTTGAATCGTTAGAACCCTGCGTTGGCCAAGCTGCCAAAGGGGTGGGACATAGCGTATTCTCTGCAAGAACACGTGGTCTCCGAGTAGGAGCTGCACCTTTCAACGCAGCAAGAGCGAGTTTGGCTGACAAGCAGCCCCGGTTTTGCCTCCCGCACACGATGGTCCTCTCTTTTTCAGACTGTGGCCTTTGACCCCAGCCTCCACACCAACGCTGACATCCATGGCGACATTCAAAGACATCCAACTGCTTCGTACCACCTACCTGCGTGGCCCCAGCGTCTGGACATACCGTCCAGTGCTTGAAGTGTGGCTGGACCTTGGTGAACTCGAAGATTACCCCTCCAACAAGATCGAAGGCTTCACCGAACGCCTGACGACCTGGCTGCCCGGCCTGATCGAGCACCACTGCGGCGTCGGCCACCGGGGCGGCTTCCTGGAGCGCCTGACCGAAGGCACCTGGTGCGGCCATGTGCTGGAGCACACCATCATCGAGCTGCTGAACATGTCCGGCATGCCGGCCGAGTTCGGCCAGACGCGCAGCGTCTCGCAGCACGGCGTCTACCGCATGGTGTTCCGCTGCCCCGAGGAATCGGTGGCCCACGTGGCCCTGCGCCAGGGCCACGGCCTGATCATGGCCGCGATCAACAACCAGCCCTTCGACGTGCCCGCCGCCGTGCAGGCCATCAAGGCCGAGATCGAGAACCGCTACCTCGGCCCCAGCACCGCCAGCATCGTGAATGCGGCCGCAACGCGCCGCATCCCCTTCATCCGCCTGAACGACGGCAACCTCGTGCAACTGGGCTATGGCGCCGCACAGCGCCGCATCTGGAGCACCGAGACCGACAAGACCAGCGCCATCGGCTTCGGCATTGCCGAGGACAAGGACCTGAGCAAGCAACTGCTCAAGGCCTGCGGCGTGCCCGTGCCCGACTGGGAGCTGGTGAAGTCCGCCGACCACGCCTGGGAAGAGGCCGACTACATGGGCCTGCCCGTGACGGTCAAGCCCTACAACTCCAACAAGGGCCAGGGCGTGGGCGTGAACCTCACGACCGAAGCCGAAGTGCGCGCCGCCTACGACGAGGCACGCAAGCTGACCCGCTACGTGATGGTCGAGCGCCACATCCCCGGCCATGTGCACCGCCTGCTGGTGGTGGGTGACAAGGTCGTGGCTGCCTCGCGCGGCGAGTACCCTGAAGGCCGCAACAACCCGCGCGCCAAGGTGGTCACCGTGGACTGCACCGATGAGGTGCATCCCGACGTCGCCTACATGGCGGCCCTGTCCGCCAAGGTCGTGGGCCTGGACATTGCCGGCGTGGACCTGGTCTGCCAGGACATCCGCCAGCCGCTGCACACCCAGGGCGGCGCCATCCTGGAAGTCAACGGCGGCCCCGGCCTGCTGATGCACCTCAAGCCCAGCGTGGGCGTGTCCCGCCCGGTGGGCCAGGCCATCGTGGAGCACCTGTTCCCCGCCACCGACGGTGACACCGAAGGCCAGGCCGCCCGCATTCCCGTGGTCGGGATTGCCGGCACGCGCCACAACGCCTTCATCGCCCGCCTGGTGGGCTGGCTGCTGCAGCTGTCGGGCAAGCGCACCGGCGTGGCCAGCAGCGAAGGCACTTTCCTGGAAGGCCGCCTGACGCAAAAGGGCGACAACACCCACTGGCATGCCGCGCACCGCCTGCTGGTCAACCGCCTGGCCGAAGCCGCGGTCATCCAGACCACGGCGCGCTCCATCCTCGAAGAAGGCCTGGCCTATGACCGCTGCCAGGTTGGCGTGGTCACTGACCTGGACGGTTTTGAAGGCCTGGCCGACCACGACGTGCTCGAAGCCGACCAGATGACCCGCGTGCTGCGCACCCAGATCGACGTGGTGCTGAGCCACGGCGCCGGCGTGCTGAATGCCGACGACGCCCCGGCCGCCGACCTGGCCCGCCTGTGCGACGGCCAGGTGCTGTTCTACACCCAGGACCCCAAGCACCCCCTGGTCGTCACCCACCGCGAAGGCGGTGGCCGCGCCGTGGTGCTCAATGGCCGCGATGTGGTGCTGGTGCAGGGGACCTCCGAACGCGTGCTGGGCACCCTGGAAGTGCTGCGCCCCGTCAACGGCTTCGAGCCTGACACCCCGGCCCTGCTGGCCGCGATCGCCACGGCCTGGGCGCTGGACATCACGCCCGATCTGATCGCCGCCGGCATCAAGACCTTCGACTACCAGTCTCTGTAATTAAAAAGATAGCTACCAGTGCTTGCTAGATCTACGTTGAATGCCAATTTGACCCAAATTTAGCGGAAAGACAGACCATGGAAATTTCCCGCACCCGCGCCCTGCGTGGCCCCAACCTCTGGAGCCGCAACACCGCTATCGAATGCGTCGTGCACTGCACGCCCGACGAAGCCGACTTCACCCGCATCGCCGGCTTCGAAGACAAGCTGCGCGCCCGCTTCCCGGCCATCGGCAGCCTGCAAGCCCAGGGCATGGACAACACCCTGTCCCTGGCCCACGTGCTGGAAGCCGCTGGCCTGGCCCTGCAGGCCCAGGCTGGCTGCCAGGTCACCTTCAGCCGCACCCACGCCACAGTGGAGCCCGGCACCTTCCAGGTGGTGGTCGAGTACACCGAGGAAGCCGTGGGCAAGCGCGCCATGGCGCTGGCCGAGGAACTGATCCAGGCCGCGCTGAACGACACCGCCTTCGACGCCAAGGCCGCCATCCATGCCCTGCAGGAGCTGGACGAGGACGAACGCGTCGGCCCCTCGACCGGCTCGCTGGTCAATGCGGCCCTGGCGCGTGGCATTCCCTTCCGCCGCCTCACGGCCGGCAGCCTGGTGCAGCTGGGCTGGGGCTCCAAGGCCCGCAAGTTCCAGGCCGCCGAAGTCGACCAGACCAGCTCCGTGGCCGAGACCATCGCCCAGGACAAGGACCTGACCAAACGCCTGCTGCACGCCGCCGGCGTGCCCGTGCCCATGGGCCGCCCCGTCAAGGACGTGGACGATGCCTGGGCCGTGGCGCTGGAAGTGGGCCTGCCCGTGGTGGTCAAACCCCAGGACGGCAACCAGGGCAAGGGCGTGACGGTCAACATCACCACCCGCGAGCAACTGGACAAGGCCTATGCCACGTCCATGGAGTTCGGCACCGTGGTCATGGTCGAGCGCTTCCTGCCCGGTCACGACTTCCGCCTGCTGGTGGTCGGCAACCAGTTGGTGGCGGCCGCCCGCCGCGACCCACCCCAGGTGCTGGGCGATGGCGAGCACACCATCCGCGAGCTGGTGGACCTCGTCAACCTGGACCCCCGCCGCGGCTCCGGCCACGGCACGGCGCTGACCAAGATCCGCCTGGACGACATCGCCCTGGGCCGCATCGCCGCCGAAGGACTGACCCCCGACTCCATCCCCGCCCAGGGCCAACGTGTGGTGCTGCGCAACAACGCCAACCTGTCCACCGGTGGCAGCGCCACCGACGTGACCGATGACGTGCACCCCGAGATCGCCGCCCGCGCCATCGAGGCCGCGGCCTGCGTGGGCCTGCACATCTGCGGCGTGGACGTGGTCTGCGAAACCATGCTCAAGCCGCTGGAAGAGCAAAACGGCGGCATCGTAGAGGTCAATGCTGCCCCCGGCCTGCGCATGCACCTGGCGCCCTCGTTCGGCAAGCCGCGCAATGTCGGCGTCCCCATGGTCGACCTGCTGTTCGGCCCCGGCGAGGATGGCCGCATCCCCGTGGTCGCCGTCACCGGCACCAACGGCAAGACCACGACCACGCGCCTGATCTCGCACATCTTCGCCACGCAAGGCCTGCGCGTGGGCATGACCAACACCGACGGTGTGTATGTCAACGGCCGCCAGATCGACAGCGGCGACTGCTCTGGCCCCAAGAGCGCGCGCAACGTGCTGGCCCACCCTGAGGTCGACGCCGCCATCCTGGAATGCGCGCGCGGCGGCATCCTGCGCGAAGGCCTGGGCTTTGACCGCTGCCAGGTGGCCGTGGTCACCAACGTGGGCGAAGGCGACCACCTGGGCATGAACTTCATCACCACCGTGGACGACGTGATGCTGCTCAAGCGCGTCATCGTGCAGAACGTGGCACCCAACGGCTATGCCGTGCTGAACGCCATCGACCCGCACGTGGCGCCCATGGCCAACGTCTGCCTGGGCAAGGTGATCTACTTTGGCGCCGACCGCCACCACCCCATCATGGCCACGCACCGTGCCCAGGGCAACCGCGTGGTGTACGTGGAAGGCGAGCACATCGTCTGCGCCGAAGGGGCCTTCAAGGAAACCCTGGCACTGGCCGAGATCCCGCTGACGCGCAACGGCAGCATCGGCTTCCAGGTCGACAACGCCATGGCCTCCATCGGTGCCGCCTGGGCCGCCGACCTGCCCTGGGACACCATCCGCCGCGGCCTGGCCAGCTTCCACAACGACAGCGCCAACGCCCCCGGCCGCTTCAATGTGATGGACTACCGCGGTGCCACCATCATTGCCGACTACGGCCACAACCCCGACGCCATCCGCGCGCTGACCCAGGCCGTGTCCAGCATGCCGGCGCAGCGCCGCAGCGTGGTGATAAGCGGCGCCGGTGACCGCCGCGACCAGGACATCGTGGAGCAGACCCGCATCCTGGGCGCCGCCTTCGACGACGTGATCCTGTACCAGGATGCCTGCCAGCGCGGCCGTGAAGACGGCGAAGTACTGGCCCTGCTCAAGCAGGGCCTGGTGGGGGCCTCCCGCACCAGCTACAGCACAGAGATCCACGGCGAGTTCCTGGCCATCGACCATGCGCTGGCGCGCCTGCAACCCGGCGACCTGTGCCTGGTGCTGGTCGACCAGGTGGAAGAAGCCCTGGCCCACCTGCGCCAGCACGTGGAAGCCGCGGCCAAGGCCTGACCGGCATGCGCCTCCAACGAATGGCTCCTCCCTGAGGGGCCATTTTTTTGCGCAGTTCGCCCCCCCCTACCCTGGCACTGCAGTCAACCAGCGGGCAAGCACTTACAGACTGGTCATCGCATCCCGGTATGCTCTGCCACCGCGCACACAACTTGCTACATCGCACACCCACAGCGCAGTGGTGATCAGGAGAGGAAATGAGTATGTCCAAGGCTGGTGATTTCGAAAACAACGACGGCGTGTACAAGACCCTGCTGGAATCGACGCAGGCGATTCCCTGGAAGATCGACTGGGCCTCGATGAAGTTCAGCTACATCGGTCCGCAGATCGAGGCCCTGCTGGGCTGGAGCGTCGACAGCTGGGTCAGCGTGGAGGACTGGGCCATGCGCATGCACCCGGAAGACCGTGAGCGCGTGGTGAACTTCTGCGTCTCCCAGTCCCAGTGCGGGGTGGACCACGAGGCCGACTACCGGGCGCTGACCAAGGACAACGGCTATGTCTGGATCCGCGACGTGGTGCACGTGGTGCGCAACCCCCAGGGCGAGGTGGAGGCCCTGATCGGCTTCATGTTCGACATCAGCGAACGCAAGAAGACCGAGGAAAAACTGCTGAGCCTGCAAAAGGAGCTGGAGGTCCTGTCCTTCAAGGACGGCTTGACCAACATCGCCAACCGCCGCAGCTTCGACGCCCACTTCGAAGCGGCCTGGGAGCAGGCGCAGCGCGAGCAGCAACCCTTGTCCGTGCTGCTCTTCGACGTGGACTTCTTCAAGCAGTACAACGACCTGTATGGTCACATCCAGGGCGATGCCTGCCTGATCGATATCGCCCAGACGCTGAGCCTGGCCCTGGACGGCCCACGGGACCTGGTGGCGCGCTACGGCGGCGAGGAGTTTGTCGTGCTGCTGCCCGGCGCCGACGCCGACGCCGCGCACAAGGTGGCCGAGCGCTGCCAGCGCCTGATCCAGAAAAAGGCCATCGTGCACGCGCTGTCACCGTTCAGCCGGCGCGTGACCGTCAGCATCGGTGCAGGCACGGTGGTGCCCGACGAGGCGGCCCTGCACACCGACTTCCTGCATGCGGTCGACCAGCAGCTGTACGCCGCCAAGCACCATGGGCGCAACCGGATCGAGCACGTGGCCGTGGCAGTGCCCAACCTGGTCCAGGCCCCATGACCACCCGACACGCTCACGCTTGACCGCAGCGGCCCTGGGGCCAGTCGTGCGGGCCGCTGCAGCCCTCAGGCGGCCTGGGCCTGACCCAGTGCCTGGCGCTGGCTCCAACGCACACCACGCCAGACGCTGAGGCCCGCCAGGGCGGCCAGCCCGGCGCCCACGCTGCAAGCGCCCTGCCAGCCGGCCAGGTTCCAGGCCCACACGCCCAGGGCCGAGCCGGCCGAGGCGCCGCCGAAATAGCCGGTCATGTAGACCGCATTCATGCGGCTGCGGGCCTCGGGCAGCAGGCTGGCCACGCTGGACTGGTTGGTCACGTTGATGGCCTGCAGGCCCAGGTCCATCAGCAGCACGCCCACCACAAACCAGGCCACGCTGGCCTGCCCCCACCACAGCGGCAGCCAGGACAGCAGCAGCAGCGCCGCGCCCAGGCGCAGCAGCACATGGCTTTTGCCCTGGTCGGCCCAGTTGCCCGCCAGGTTGGCGATCAGGGCCCCGGTCACGCCCGCCAGGCCGACCAGGCCGATCTGCGCATCGCTGAGTTGCAAGGGCGCACTGGACAGCACCAGGGACATGGTGGCGAACATCACGCTGACCGCGGCAAAGGCCAGCGCACTGGCCAGGGTGCGCTGGCGCAGTGCCGGCTGGGTGCGCAACAGATGCCCCATCGAGGCCAGCACCTGCGCATACGGCAGGGGCTGGGGGTGGCGCGAGGTGGGCAGCACGCGGCGCATGCACAGCGCCATCACGGCCATGGCCACGGCCGTGACCTGGTACACCAGGCTCCAGCCGCCCAGGGTGGACAGGCCACCGGCCACGCTGCGCGACAGCAAGATGCCCACCAGCAGGCCGCTGAGCACCAGGCCCACATTGCGCCCCGCATGCCCGGGCGCGGCCAGCGCCGCCGCCATGGGCACCAGCACCTGGGCCGCAACCGAGAACAGGCCGGCCACCAGCGTGCCCAGCATGAACA
Organism: Comamonas sp. CAH-2; assembly: GCF_009668305.1. Classification (NCBI taxonomy): domain Bacteria; kingdom Pseudomonadati; phylum Pseudomonadota; class Betaproteobacteria; order Burkholderiales; family Comamonadaceae; genus Comamonas; species Comamonas sp. CAH-2. The sequence goes on along the minus strand of NZ_VSWF01000023.1, from coordinate 7,061 downwards.
TGGCAAAGCTGCCGGACCAGCCCACCAGGGCATGGCCCACGGCGGCCAGCAGCATCAGCACCACGGCCATGCGGCGGCGCTCCAGCTTGTCACCCAGCGGGGTGATGCACAGCAGGCCCACGGCATATGCCACCTGCGCCACGGTCACCGACAGGCCGGCGGCGGCCTGGTCCACGCCGAAGTGCAGCGCAATCGAATGCAGCAAGGCCTGGTTGTAGTAGTTGCCACCGGCACACAGGCCGCAGGCCACGGCCATCAATAGCAAAGCGGGCGCTGCCAGCACGGAGGGCGGCGCCATCGAGGAAGAAGACATGGAAGATCACGGGTCCAAAGCGGCCTGCAGACGGCAGGCCGCGCGCTGCCGGCCCCAGGAACGGGGGGCACGCGCATGCCAAAGGGACGGCATTGTCGCGCGCCGGCGCAGCGCATGTGGCCGCTTGTATACAAGACACCCCTGGCAGGTCGTGCATGCCGGCGCCCCCTGCAGGCCCGCAGCCCGTATGCTTGCAGCCATGCAACCGAAAACTCAACGACTCTGGATGGCCTGCGCCCTGCTGCTGGGCTGCGGGCAGGCGCTGGCCGAGGCGCAAACCATCGGCTCCGTGGACACGGTGTTCAAGCTGCTGGGCCCGGACCACAAAATCGTGGTCGACGCCTACGACGACCCCAAGGTGCCGGGCGTGACCTGCTACGTGTCGCGGGCCAAGACCGGCGGCATCAAGGGCGGTTTGGGCCTGGCCGAGGACCGCTCGGAAGCCTCCATCAGCTGCCATGCCACGGGCGCCATCAGCATCCCGGCGCCGCTGCGCCAGCAGGAAGAGGTGTTCACCGAGCGCACCTCGCTGCTGTTCAAGCGCCTGCGCGTGGTGCGCATGGTGGACAGCACGCGCAACACCCTGGTCTACATGACCTACTCGGACCGCGTGATCGAAGGCTCGCCGCAGAACAGCATCACCGCCGTGCCCGTGCCGCGCAGCACACCGATTCCATTGAAGTAAAAAAAGAGAGCTGGTAGCGCACATTGGGCGGTGTTTTCAGATTGAAATCACCTTGAACCCCAATGCATTCCAGCGCCAGCCGCTGCGCTTTTGAAAGATGGACCGTCAGGGCTGCAGCGCCCGCGCATGCGCGGCGCAGGCCTGGGTGAAGGCCTGCAGCGCGGGCGAGGCATGCTTGCCCGCGCGCTGCACGATGGAGAAATGCCGCTCCATGCGCGGCAAGGCCGTGGGCAGCACCACCAGGCTGCCATCGTCCAGCATGGCCTGCACCAGCACCCGCGGCAGGCAACTGATGCCCAGGCCCTGGGCCACGCAGCGGGCAATCGCCTCCGAGCTGCCCAGCACCGCCGCCGCCGGCAGCTGCTGCAGGCGCGGCAGCAGCGCGTGCTCGACCATTTCGCGCGTGCCCGAACCTTCTTCGCGCAGCAGCCAGCGCGCCTGGCGCAGCACGGCCACGCCCAGGGGCTTGTCGCGCGCGGCCTGGCACAGCGGGTCCTGCGGCGCCGCCACGATCACCAGCTCGTCCTGCATCCAGCGCTGCACCGCCAGGCCCGCCCAGTGGCTGCTGCCCTCGATCAGGCCCACGTCCGCCTCCAGCGCCTCCACGGCCTGTGCCACCTCGCGCGTGTTGCCGATGCCCACATCCACGCTGATGTGCGGGTGGCTGCGCGCCAGCGCCGCCAGCACGCTGGGCAGCACATAGCTGCCCACGGTGGTGCTGGCCGCCACGCGCAGGCGCACCGGCAGGCCCGGGCCGTGCGGGCCAAACGCCTGCTCGATGCCGCGCGCCTGCTCCAGCAGCGACTGCGCCTGCGGCAGCAGGGCCCGCCCGGCATCGTTGAGCACCAGGTGCCGCCCCACGCGCTCGAACAGCTGCACGCCCAGCCCGGTCTCCAGCTGCTGCAGCGCAGCGCTGGTCGCCGACTGCGACAGGCCCACGGCCTCCGCGGCCGCCACCGTCGAGCCGTGGCGGGCCACGGCGCTGAAGATGTCGAGTTGGCGCAAGGTCAGGTGCAACATGCGGGGCGTACCTTCTTCAACCTGTTTGGCAGGTAGATTCAAGAAAAACTATTCGTTATACGAATATAACCAAACTATCTAAAGTGATCCCCAGCTCGGCGCCACTGTCCCCTGCGCCAGCCCGGTCATGAACACGCTACCTTCCACCTTCTCCCTCGATACCCCCCTGCAGTGGCTGCGCGGCACCGCCCCCGGCCTGCTGCTGAGCACCGTCATCGCCCTGCTGGCCCTGGGGCTGGCAGCCCAGCCCTGGGCGGCCGCGCACGGGCTCAGCGCCCTCACCCTGGCCATCGTGCTGGGCCTGCTGTTGGGCAACACCGTCTACCCGCGCCTGGCCGCCGCCAGCGGCCCCGGCGTGGGCCTGGCCAAACAGCAGTTGCTGCGCGCAGGCATCGTGCTGTACGGCCTGCGCCTGACCTTCCAGGACATCGCCCAGGTCGGCTGGAGCGGCATTGCGCTGGATGCCCTGGTGCTGGCCAGCACCTTCGGCCTGGCCTGCCTGCTGGGCCAACGCCTGCTGGGCCTGGACCGGCGCACCAGCCTGCTGATCGGCGCAGGCAGCTCCATCTGCGGCGCAGCGGCCGTACTGGCCACGGCCCCCGTGGCCAAGGGCCGCGCCCAGGATGTGGCCGTGGCCATCGCCACCGTGGTGGTGTTCGGCACCGTGGGCATGTTCCTGTACCCGGTGCTGTACCAGTGGAACGCTGACCACGGCTGGATCGCCATGGACGCGCAGCGCTACGGCCTGTACGTGGGCGCCACCGTGCACGAGGTGGCCCAGGTGGTGGCGGCGGGCGCGGCCATCAGCCCCGAAGCCACCAGCACCGCTGTGATCGCCAAGATGGTGCGGGTGATGATGCTGGCGCCCTTCCTGCTGCTGCTGGCGCTGTGGCAGGCCCGCGAGGACCGCCAGGACGGCGCAACGCAGGCCACGGGCCTGGGCGGCATCCGCCTGCCCTGGTTTGCGCTGGGTTTTGTGGTGGTGGCCGGCATCCACTCGCTGGGCGTGTTGCCCCGGCCGCTGGTGGAATGGGGGGTGCAACTGGACAACCTGCTGCTGGCCGTGGCCATGGCCGCACTGGGCCTGACCACCCATGTGCAGGCCGTGCGGGCCGCGGGGGTCAAGCCGCTGCTGCTGGCGGCCCTGCTGTTTGCCTGGCTGCTGGGCGCGGGCCTGCTGTTCACGCAGTGGCTGGCCTGACCGGGCCTTGACCTGGCTCCGCGGCACGCACGCGGTCACACCGCCGGACGGGGCCACCATCTTTGTTGACGCGCACCAACCCACGCGCAGCGCTGCTCCCCCCCATCACCACGACACACGGATGACACCCCCAAAACCCCAGGGCCGCAGCGCGGCCCTGGAGGTGGTGCGGGCGCGGGGCCGCCTACTTGTGCAATTCCGGTGCCTTGCGTAGGGCCAGGCTCAGCTGGTCCACCACGATGGCCCAGTCGTCATCGCAGCGGATCTTCTCCTTGAGCATCTGCGCCTGCTGGGGGCTCCAAAACGGCGCATCGTGCAGCTGCAGGTCATCGGCCAGGGGGTGGTGCTGGCGAATGAACTGCTGGATGCTGGCCTCGTCGTTGGGCAGGCCCAGCTGGGCAAACAGTTCGGTAAAGCCGGGTTGGGATTCACCAGGGGTCAACGTGGTCATCGCATCCTCCATGTTGTGATGGGAAAAAGCCTTTGCAGCCGGGCAATGCCCGACCATGCCCCCATCTTGCACCAGTTGCTGCGCCCGGCGTGTAGGACTGCCCAGCACAGGGCTGTGTGCCCACGCGGGCGCGCTGGTCGGTTGGCGCGCGCTGAAAAGTTCTTTTCAACGCGCAGCGCCGCAGCCTGGACCGCACGGTGACCGCGCACGCGGCGTAGGCGCAAAGAAAAGGAAAGGAAAAGGCCGCCCGGGGGCGGCCTTGGAACGGGTGCGCAGCGCGGCTCAGACCATGGCTATCGAAACGGCCTTGGGGATCAGGTAGGCCTCCAGCGCCTCGGTGCCGCCCTCGGAGCCATAGCCCGAATCCTTCACGCCGCCAAACGGCATTTCGGCCGAGGCCACGGCCGGCTGGTTGATCCACAGCATGCCGGACTCGACGTGCTGGCTCAGCAGGTGCGCGTTCTTCAGCGAGGCGGTGAAGGCATAGGCCGCCAGGCCATAGGGCAGGCGGTTGGCCTCGGCAATCGCCTCTTCCAGCTTATCGAAGCTGCGCATGGCGATCATGGGGCCGAAGGGTTCGTTGTTGAACACCTCGGCATCCAGCGGCACGTCGGCCAGGATGGTGGGGGCGTAGAAGTTGCCGGCATCGCCCAGCGTCTGGCCGCCCATCAGCAGCTTGGCGCCCTTGTTCTGGGCGTTCGCCACCAGCGACTGCATGGCGGTCACGCGGCGCGGGTTGGCCAGGGGGCCCATCTTGCTGTCGGCCTCCAGGCCGTTGCCCACCTTGATGGATGCAAAGTACGCCACGACCTGCTCGGTGAACTGCTGTTGCAGGCTCTGGTGCACCAGAAAGCGCGTGGGCGAGATGCAGACCTGGCCGGCGTTGCGCAGCTTGGCAGCACCGGCGGATTTCACGGCCAGCTCCACGTCCGCGTCCTCGGCCACGATCACGGGGGCGTGGCCGCCCAGCTCCATGGTGCAGCGCTTCATGTGCGCGCCGGCCAGGGCCGCCAGCTGCTTGCCCACGGGGGTGGAGCCGGTGAAGGTGATCTTGCGGATCACGGGGTGGGGAATCAGGTAGCTGGAGATTTCGTGCGGATCGCCATACACCAGGCCGATCACGCCGGCGGGCACGCCCGCATCCACAAAGCACTGGAACAGCGCGGCCGGCGAGGCCGGGGTTTCCTCGGGCGCCTTGCACAGGAAGGAGCAGCCCGTGGCCAGCGCGGCACTGATCTTGCGCACGATCTGGTTGACCGGGAAGTTCCAGGGCGTGAAGGCCGCCACGGGGCCCACGGGCTCCTTGATCACCAGTTGCTGCACATCGCCCCGGCGCGCGGGCACGATGCGGCCGTACAGGCGCAGGGCCTCGTCGGCAAACCATTCGATGATGCCCACACCGGCCAGCACCTCACCCTTGGCTTCGGCCAGGGGCTTGCCCTGCTCCTGCGTCAGCAGCGCGGCGATGGTGTCGGCACGCTCCTTGAGCAGCGCTGCCGCGCGGCGCATCGCGGCCTGGCGGTCGTGGGCGCTGGTGTGCTTCCAGATCGCAAAGCCTTTGGCCGCGGCGGCCAGCGCGCGGTCCAGATCGGCCTTGCTGGCATGGGCCACATGGCCGATGACGGCGCCCGTGGCCGGGTTGTGCACGGGAATCTTCTTGCCGCCAGCAGCGTCTTGCCACTGGCCATCAATCAGCAACTGGGTGTCGGGGTAAGCAGGGGACATGGTGGGTACTCAGCCTGGGAGAAGAAAAGTCGGCCCCCGCACCGTGCGCAGGCCGTCAAGGTTTTGATAGCTGCTTGCGCTGGCCAATCAAGGATCAGGAACACAAACATACCGCAAAGCCAAACAATCCGAGCGCGGCCTGCTTCTGTTTTCCATGTTGCGCCACGGGGCAAAACCGCGCGGCCCATTGTAGGAAGCCGGCCCCGCGCCTCAATACATGGAAACACTGGCGCCCGTGTGGATGTGGCCGGGCTTGAAGCGCTGGGCCAGCGCGTCCGCCCCCTGACGCAGCAGCAGCATGTCCATGCCCACGGCCACGAACAGCGCGCCCTGGTGCAGGCAAGTCTGCACGCGCTCGGGCTGGGTCACCAGGATGCCTGGCGCCTTGCCGCAGCCACGGATGCGCTGCAGCGCGTCGTCGATGATGAAGGTCATGTCCGGGTGCGTGGAATGCCCGGCATAGCCCAGGCTGGCCGACAGGTCCGCCGGGCCGATGAAGACGCCGTCCACGCCGTCGACCTGGGCGATCTCCTCCAGGTTGACCAGGGCCTCGCGCGTTTCCACCTGCACCAGCAGGCAGATTTCCTCGTGCGCGCGGCGCACGTACTCGGCATCGCGCCCGAAGTTGGAGGCGCGCATGCTGCCGCCCATGCCGCGCACGCCATCGGGGGCGTAGCGCACGGCCTGCACCGCGGCCCGGGCCTCGTCGGCGTTCTGCACAAAGGGCAGCAGCAGCGTCTGCGCGCCGATGTCCAGGTAGCGCTTGATCATCACCTTGTCGTTCCAGGCCGGGCGCACCACGGCCTGCGTGGGCGTACAGCCGGTGCGCGTCTGCGCCGCGCCCACGGCCTGCAGCTGCTGCACCATCTGCGGCACATCGGTGGGCGTGTGCTCGGTGTCCAGCAGCAGCCAGTCGAAACCGCTGCCCGCCAGCAGCTCGCTGACATAGGGCGACGGCAAGGTGGACCACAGGCCAATCTGCGGCTGGCCCGCCTGCAAGGCGCGCTTGAATAGGTTGGGGGTGGGCATGAAACTCCTTCGAAGGCGGTGGATGCAAACGGCCCGCAGGCCCCGTGCGCACGCCTGCGCGCCCAGGCCCGGCAGAGCACCGCCGGCCATCGCCCGCGCGATGGTCCTTGGCTGGGCCTCCCCCGTCTCCCTGGCGCAGACTGCGCACCGTGATAGGGCTCTACGATAACCGCTGCGGCCCGCAGAGCCTGTCACGCACCGGGCGGGCACCAGGGCCATCCGCGGGGCGCCCCAGGGAAGCCCTGTGTGTCCGCTGCCACACTGCCCTGCCACCGTGGTGCGCATGCCCCCTGCGGGGGGTGGGAGCCGTGCCGGTGCGCTGCGCCCGCGCGGTGGCGGTCGGCCACGCTTGCCCTTTCGCACGCCGTCCAGCAATCTGCACCGGCGAACAAACGCTCCGCAAAACATAGCAATCAGCGCAACGCTCACCAGCGCCCAAGGCATTTTTCACCACTGACATCCCGTGTCCACCTGGCCGTCACCGAACTGGCCCGGGACTGCGACGGGCACCTCGGCACCGCCATGCCCCCAGGGCGCCGATGACGGGCGGCACCGCCTGCGCATGCGGTCCTTTAGGCGTTGCTGCAGGCCTGTGGCTGCCGGGCAGCAGTGCGGCCCGGCAGCCACAGGCCTGCAG
>NZ_VSWF01000022.1:0-55323 GCF_009668305.1 Comamonas sp. CAH-2 | reverse complement strand
GTCTATGGAAGCGATGCTTGGAAGATGTGTCAAGATATATTCCGGAAGGAATATTTGAAGATAAAGAGTATGAAATACTCAAATTGGAATTTTTTTCTTATAGATTACTTGACGAAAAAAATGATATTTTACATATTGATCGTTTAATAAGAAAAGCACGAATTTGCTTTGAGCAAAGAATAAATGATAACTTTGATGTTAAATGGGCTCAGAAAATAGAAGGTGAAGATGTTAAATTAAAGATTAGTGTAGCAAACAATTTCCTTTTAAAATACCGATCTAATCCGATTAGTGATCTTTCAGAGCTTGTACTCAGAATGGATGTTATTTTTATAGAAGAAGGTGATTGCTATAGATATTTTAAAAGAATTGTTGATAGCTATAGAACAAAAAAATCAAAAAACAAAGTTGGTCTAGCCAAGTTCAATATGACAATTAAGTCATCTAATGCTGAATGGTTGCAGAATGTATCTGATTTTTATGGAATAAGTAGGTCTGATGTGATAAACCTGATAATAAGTCACCGCAAGGAGTTGAAGTTGGAGTCGTTCTTTGAGGAAAGAAAAAAAATGATGTTCCCAGAGTGAAGTGCTTCTTGGATGTCGGATCCCGGATGATTGGTTGCTGAAAAAAGCATCTGCTGCTTGCGCCAGGTGACAGGCTACATGTTTGGCGTTGCAGCAAGCTGGTGGTATGTGTATCAAGGTGCTGCAATGGTGCAGGTGTGAACTCTGTGCGTAAATAGTCTTGCCGCACATCGAAGCATGGCCATATACCAACATAGTTGGTGCTGCGATAGAGGTCGAACGAGCTGGGGGAAAACAGTAGGGGTTCGAGATGGTCAAGCACTCAAATGCAACCTAGTGGCGAAGCTACTGCCGTCATAAAGCACAAGCTTGCAGCAGGCGTGGGTATGAGTACGCGCTGGGTTGCTGTATTGGTGCAGCTTATGCTTGTGCGCTTGGGCCGCCTTCGGTCGGTAGTCGTGGTATCGGCGTGCTTTGATGTTGGGAGACTGGTCTTGACTTCGATTTGTGCAATAGCACATGGCTTCCTGCTTCGAAGACTTTGAGTACGTTCTAAAGAAAAAAGGCTGCACCTGTGAGGGTGCAGCCTTTGTTTTAAGTGGTACCTTATGTGGTACAGAAATCAAAAACTATTGTAAGTTGCTGATTTCATTATGAAGGTGGCGGAGGCTGTGAGATTCGAACTCACGGAAGGATCACTCCTTCGGCAGTTTTCAAGACTGCTGGTTTAAACCACTCACCCAAACCTCCGCAAGCTGACTATTTTACACATGGATTGGTACCTGCCACGGTGATATGGGGCTCTATGGGCGAGCGTTTGCCGGGGTGTTGGCGGGATTAGAAGCTCCTGATTAGAGAGCGTTGTACGCCTGTTGGTGCTTGCGTTGCAGTGGATTTGTTCGAACACCTCAATGACTGCATGCGCCAGCAGCTACTCTAATGCGAGCGCGCATAAAAAAACGCCTTCGCAAGGAAGGCGTTGGCAGGGGTCCGGTGAGGGCTTAGTCGGCGGTGGCGCCGGAGGCCTTGACGGCGTCGCCCCACTTCTTGATGTCGGCGTCGACCAGGGCGGTGAACTCCGCGGTGCTCAGGCCATAGGCTTCTGCGCCCAGGTCGGAGATCTTCTTCTTCACGCTGTCCTGGGCCAGGATGTCACGCACATAGCCGTTCATGCGTTCGGCCAGTTCCTTGGGCAGGTTCTTGGAGCCGATCATGCCGTACCAGGGTTCCACGTCGAAGTTGGTGTAGCCCAGCTCGTGCAGGCTCTTGACACCGGGGAACTTGGGCGAGGCGTGCTTGCTGGTGATGGCCAGGGCCTTGAGCTTGCCGCCGTCGATCTGGGGCTTGAGGGGCACTGGGTTGTCGATGCCGTACTGCACTTCGTTGGCCATCAGCGCAATGATCAGCGGTGCCGAGCCCTTGTAGGGGATGTGGGGCGACTTGGCCTTGATCTGCATGTGGAACATTTCCGCAATCATGTGCTGGGGCGAGCCGGCGCCGGCGGAGCCGAAGTTCAGCTTGTCCTGCTTGATCTGGGCGACCAGCTCGTCCACGCTGTTGATGCCGGAGGTGGCACCGGTGACCAGCAGGAAGGGCGCCTTGGCGATCGGGGTGATGGGCGTCAGGTCGGTGCGGGGGTTGTAGGGCACGCTCTTGTACAGCGAGGGCGAGATCACCACGGGGCTGCTGGAGCCGACCAGGAAGGTGCCGCCATCGGGCTTGGCGCGGCTGACGTAGGCCGTGGCGATGTTGCCGTTGGCACCGGGCTTGCTTTCCACGATGACGCTGGCTTGAATGCGCTTTTCCAATTCGAGGGCCACGATGCGGGCCAGCATGTCGCTGGTGCCGCCGGGTGCGTAGGGCTGCACCAGGGTGATGGTCTTGACGGGCCATGCGTCTTTGGCGTGGGCCACGGCAGGCAGCCCTGCGGCAACGGTCATTGCGGCGGTCGCAGCCAAAACGGTTCTTCTGAACATATCCACTCCTTGTAAGCCGGGCGCGTAAGGTTGGCGCCCCATCGTGATCACGGGGATGACCCAAAACAGTGCATTTGCACGTTTGTGAATCAGATTTAACCCGTACATGCTAACCCGCAGTCTTGTAGAAGACAGGCCCGTCTTGTGGCTAATTGCAAATATCGGATGTGGATATTACGTAGAAATCCTTGGATTTTTCAGACGACGGTTTTCTGTTTTGCAATGTAAAAAATGTTGCGTTGCAGCATGATTTATAAGGATTTTTTCCACCACGCCGATCTGGTCGGCGGGTCACAGGGCGGTATCAACCGGTGGTTCGGGCGATGAAGAACACCTTTTTCACGCGCTCGTCCACCTCCCAGTGGCCGGCAAAACCTTCGGGCAGCACGAAGCTGTCCCCGGCCGCGAAGCTGTGGCGGGTGCCGTCCGGATCGACCACGCGGCAACTGCCTTCGACGATGTGGCAGAACTCGACGTAGCCCGCGCAATGGGAGCGGAAGGCGCCGGCCGTGGCCTCCCAGACGCCGCTGCTGAGCTGGCCGTGCTGCGCGCTGAAGCTCTCCAGCGTCAGATAGTTGGTGTCGCCATGGATGGGGCGGCTGGGCCGGCCGGGCGTGGCCTGGCGCAGGTCGCGGGTTTCGATGCGGACAAGGGTGGCTGGGGTGGTCATGGTGGCGTGCTATTGAAAAAAGGAGCGTGTGGCGCAGGCAGCGAAAAAGCTTGGTGCGGATTCGTGCTGAAAACCCAGCGTTGGCGAGCGCGGCATGCTCTGATTTTGAAGGCATGCAAAAAGGCCTGCGTTGCCGCAGGCCCTGTCATACACGATCACTGCCGGGCGAGCCGCTCAGCGTTTGGGCAGCACGTCCAATTCTGCCGCGCTGGGCAGAAAGCTGCCGTTCCACACGGCCTGGACGGGGATGGGGCGCTTGGTGGCGTAGGCCTTGGCGACCTGTTCGGCCATCAGCTGCAGGCGTGCGGGGTTGAGCTGGCCAAAGCCTTCCTTGCGCGCGCCTTCGCTGTCGATGGCGGTTTCGATGGTCAGCTTCAGGCGCTTGACTTCCTGCGGCACGTTGACCAGGCCGTCCTTGGCCTTCATGGAGGCGATGGCCGCCTCGGGGTGGGCGATGCCTTCCTTGGCCCCCTTGGCGAAGGCCTTGAGGAAGGCGCGCACGGCCTCGGGCTTTTCGGCAATCAGCTTGGGGCTGGCGATGATGACGTTGCCGTACAGCTGCACGCCGTGCGTGGCATAGGGCAGGACCACCACGTCCTCGCGCTTGACGCCGCGGGCCTCCAGGTTCAGCAGGCTGGTGAAGGTGTAGCCGGTCACGGCGTCCAGGTCGCCGCGCACCAGCATGGTCTCGCGCAGCGGCGGGTCCATGGTGGTCCATTGCACCTCGCCCACGCCGTTGGCCTGCGCAAAGATGGGGAAGGTGCGGCGGCCGGCATCAAAGATGGGCGCGCCCAGCTTCTTGCCGGTCAGATCGGCGGCCTTGGTGATGCCGGATTTCTTCAGCGCCATGACCGAGGCCGGCGTGGTGTTGTAGATCACCATGATGGCCACGGGCTTGATGGGTGCGTCCGGGTTGTTGGCGTGGAATTCCATCAGCGCGGCCAGGTCGGCAAAGCCCAGATCGTGCGTGCCCGAGGCCACGCGCTGGATGGCGCCGGCGCCGCTGGCGGCTTCCACATTCACATCCAGACCTACGTCCTTGAAGTAGCCCTTTTGCTCCGGGTGCACGAACAGGGCGGCCGGGCCTTCGAAACGCCAGTCGAGCTGGAACTTCAAGGGTGTGGCCTGTGCGTGGGCGCTGGTCAGGGCCGAGGTGGCCAGCAAGGCGGCGGCAGCGGTCTGCAGGAATTGGCGTTTGCGCATGGTTCAACACAATCAGAGGGTGGAAGGAGCACGGGTTGAGCAAGATCAATGCCCGGATTGCATACACAATTGGCATGCAAGTTGCGGCGGTCCGGGGCACAGGTCGCCGCATGGCGACAGAAACGGAAAGCTCCATGACCGAAATCGATTTCTCCACCCTGGGTACGTACGAGCGCTACAAGCTCATGGCCAGCCTGATCGTGCCGCGGCCGATTGCCCTGGTGACCACGCTGGCCGAGGACGGCACGGTGAATGCCGCGCCGTTCAGCATGTTCAACATGGTGGGCGAGGACCCGCCGGTGGTCATGCTCAGCGTGAACAAGCTGCAGGACGGCCAGCTCAAGGACACGGCGGCGCACATCCTGCGCACCAAAGAGTTCGTGGTGCACCTGGCCGATGAACCGATTGCGGCCGCCATGCACCGCTGTGGGGACCGCCTGCCCGTGACCGAGAGCGAGCTGGCCTACACCGGCCTGCACACCACGCCGTCCCAGATGGTGCAGGTGCCGCGCATTGCCGAGGCGCCCGTGGCCTTCGAGTGCGTGCTGCACGAGCTGATGGAAACCGACAGCCGCTACGTCTTCATCGGCCGTGTGCAGTGGCTGGCGGTGCGTGACGGCCTGGTGGACACGGCGACGTGGCGCGTGAAGCTGCAGGACTACTTTCCCGTGGGCCGCTTTGGCGCCAGCTTCTACGTCACCTGCCGCGAGCGTTTTGCCATCGAGGCCCACGAAGGCAAGGCCGCGCTGCAGGGCGGCAGTGCCAGCACGGCCATTGATGAAATGTGAGCGGCGGGCGCTGGCTGTGCGTGGATTGCATGTGATTTCTGCTGGAAACCATCGCCAGGTGAGCGCAAGCCGCTACACATACTGAAGCGTTGATGCACAAAGCCCCGGGCCGTGCGGTCCGGGGCTTTGTGCATAGGGCATGCGCGGCGGTGGTGCGGCGGCGCGCCAACGACCACCGCCGGGGTCGGCGCTGTTCCGGCCTGGCGTGGCGGCAGGGCTTGGCTCACCGCCGCCTTGATCGCCTCAGGCCAGCCAGGGCTGCAGCCAGCCCAGGCCGTCGCGGGTGGCGTGCGGTGCCGCGCCCCGGGCGGGCTTGTATTCGCAACCGATCCAGCCGTCATAACCCAGCGTGTCCAGCAACTGGAACAGGTAGGGGTAATTGACCTCGCCCACATCGGGTTCGTGGCGCTCGGGCACGCCGGCGATCTGGAAGTGGCCGACGTTGCCGGTGGGCAGGTACTGGCGGATCTTCATGGCCAGGTCGCCTTCGACGATCTGGCAGTGGTACAGGTCCATCTGCACCTTGACGTTGGTGGCGCCAATCTCGGCCACCAGCGCGTGGGCCTGGTCCTGGCGGCTGAGGAAGAAGCCCGGCATGTCGCGGCCGTTGATGGGCTCCAGCAGGATCTGGATGCCATGGACAGCGGCCTGCTCGGCGGCGTAGCGCACATTCGCCACGTAGGTGGCGCGCACGGTGGCGGGGTCGACATCCTGGGGCACCAGGCCGGCCATCACGTGGATGCGCGGGCACTGCAGGGCCTGGGCGTAGGTGATGGCGCGGGCGATGCCCTCGCGGAACTCGGCCTCGCGGCCGGGCAGGCAGGCGATGCCGCGCTCGCCCGCGTCCCAGTCACCGGGCGGGGCGTTGAACAGCACCTGCTGCAGGCCGTGCTGGCGCAGCAGGGCGGCCAGTTGCTCGGGCGTGTAGGCGTAGGGGAAGAGGTATTCCACGGCCTTGAAGCCATCGCGCGCGGCGGCGGCAAAGCGGTCGAGGAAGTCCACGTCGTTGTAGAGCATGGACAGGTTGGCAGCAAAACGGGGCATGGTTGCTCTCGGGGTTCAGCCTGCGGGCGCCAGGGCCTGCAGACCAGGAATGGATGGGTTCACCACGACGCGCCAAAGGTCTGGCGCAGCTCGTCGATCTGCGCCTCGCTCAGCGGGGCGGGGGGCTGGTGGCGGCACAGCTGGAAGAGCTGGGCGGTTTCTTCCAGCTCTTCCAGCGTGGCCATGGCGGCGGCCGGGCTGTCGTGCCAGACGTTGGGGCCCAGGCGCGCCAGCATCACGGCGCGGATGGGGCGTCCGGCTGCGGCATAGCGCTCGATCGCCTCGACCACGGCCTGCGCCGCCTCGGGGGCCCCAGGGCGGTGGTAGGGAATGTGCGGCACGCGCCCGACCTTCATCACGAAGTAGGGGGTGAGGGCGGGCAGCAGCTCGGCCTGCGGCGTGGCCGCACCGGCCTGCAGCGAACAGGCCACCAGGTGCGTGCTGTGCGTGTGGATCACACAGCCGGCGGGTGCCGCCGTGGTGGCGCTGGCCTCGTAGATGCGGCGGTGCAGCAAGATGGTCTTGCTGGCCCGGTCGCCGCTGAGCTGCTGGCCCTGCAGGTCCAGCTTGGCCAGGCGTTCGGGCTGCAGTGCGCCCAGGCAGGCATCGGTGGGCGTGATCAGGTAGCCATCGGCCAGGCGCACGCTGATGTTGCCAGCCGTGGCGTGCACATAGCCGCGCTCGAACAGCGAGCGCCCCACGCGGCAGATTTCCGCGCGGGCGTGGGCTTCGGTCAGAAAGTCGGTGGGCATGGGGGCTTTCGGGGCCAGGCCAGGGCCGTGAAGGCCTTGGTGAAGAAGTCCGGGGTTCCGAAGTTGCCCGACTTGAGCGTGATATGCAAGCCCTGGCGGGCGGCGGGCGAGGCCGCGTGGCACCATGGCACGCCGGGGTCGATCTGGCCGCCGATGCGCATCTGCTCGATCTCCAGCGCCTGCACGCATGCGCCCGAGGTCTCACCGCCGGCCACGACCAACTGGCGCACGCCCAGTTCCACCAGACCGCGGGCAATGCCGGCAATGGTCTGCTCGACCATGGCGCCGGCCTGCTCCACGCCCAACTGGCTCTGGATGGCCTTGACGGCCGCGGGCTCGGCGGTGGAGTAGATCAGCACCGGGCCGTGGGCGATCTTGCCCTGGGCCCAGGCCAGGGCTTCGGCGCGCACGTCCTGGCCGGCGGCGATGCGCAGCGGGTCGATGGCCAGGGCCGGACGGCCGGACTGGATGAAGTGCAGCACCTGCTGGTTGGTGGCCACCGAGCAGCTGCCCGAGACCACCGCCTGCAGGCCGCTGGCGGCGGGCAGGGCTGCTGCCTGGTCGGTGGGCTGCAGGCCAAAGTTGGCGGGCAGCGCAATCGCCACGCCCGAGCCGGCAGTGACCAGGGCCATGTCGGACAGGGCGGGGCCCATGCGCAGCAGGTCGGCGTTGGACACCGCATCCACGATGGCGATGCGCACGCCTTCGGCCTTCAGCGTCGCGATGCGGGCGCGGATGGCGGCTTCCCCCTGGGCGACCACGTTGTGGTCGATCAGGCCCACCTTGCGCTGGCACTGTGCCTGCAGCACGCGCACCAGGTTGGGGTCGGTCATGGGGGTCAGCGGGTGGTTCTGCATGCCGCTTTCGTTGAGCAGCACATCGCCCGCGAACAGGTAGCCCTTGAACACCGTGCGCTTGTTGTCCGGGAAGGCCGGGGTGGCGATGGTGAAGTCGCAGCCCAGGGCGTCCATCAGTGCCTCGGTCACGGGGCCGATGTTGCCGGCGGGCGTGCTGTCGAAGGTGGAGCAGTACTTGAAATAGATCTGCTGCGCACCCTGGGCCTGCAGCCAGCGCAGGGCGTCCAGCGACTGGGCAATGGCTTCACTGGCCGGGATGGTACGCGACTTCAGGGCCACGACCACGGCGTCGGCCTCGGTATCCAGCGGGGCCTGGGGCACGCCGATGGTCTGCACCACGCGCATGCCGGCGCGCACCAGGTTGTTGGCCAGGTCGGTGGCGCCGGTGAAATCGTCGGCAATGCAGCCGATCTTCAGGCGGGCGGGGCTGCTCATGGCTGGCCTTCGTCGTTGGCTGCCTTGGGCAGGGTGATGCCGGGGAAAATCTTGATCACGGCGCTGTCGTCTTCCTTGGCAAAGCCGGCGGTGGAGGCCTGCATGAACATCTGGTGCGCGGTGGCTGCCAGCGGCAGCGGGAATTTGGTGGCGCGGGCGGTGTCCAGCACCAGGCCCAGGTCCTTGACGAAGATGTCCACGGCCGACAGGGGGGTGTAGTCGCCGGCCAGCACGTGGGCCATGCGGTTTTCGAACATCCAGCTGTTGCCGGCGCTGTGGGTGATCACGTCGTAGATGGCGGCGGCGTCCACGCCTTCACGCAGGCCCAGGGCCATGGCTTCGGCGGCCGCGGCAATGTGCACGCCGGCCAGCAACTGGTTGATGATCTTGACCTTGCTGCCCGCGCCGGCCTTGTCACCCAGGCGGTAGACCTTGCCGGCCATGGCGTCCAGCACGTCGCCGGCGGCCGCGTAGGCGGCGGGCGTGGCCGAGGTCATCATGGTCATCTGGCCCGAGGCGGCCTTGGCCGCGCCGCCGGAGATGGGGCCGTCCACGTACAGGATGCCGCTTTGGGCCAGGCGTGCTTCCAGGGCGATGGACCAGTTGGGGTCGACCGTGGAGCACATGATGAAGGTGTTGCCTGCGCGCATGGCGGCAGCAGCGCCGTGCTCGCCGAACAGCACGGATTCGGTCTGCGCGGCGTTGACCACCACGGACACCACGACATCCACCTGGGCGGCCAGATCGGCCGGCGAAGTGCAGGCCACGCCGCCATCCTTGGCGAAGTCATCGGCCGCGCCGGGGCGCACGTCACAGACATGCACGCTGTAGCCGTTGTTGCGCAGGGTTTTGGCAATGCCCAGGCCCATGGCGCCCAGGCCGATGACGCCGACTTTTTTCTGAGTCATTTGAGAAGTTCCAATCGAAAGAGGATGTTGCGGAAGCAAACGCAAACGCCGGGCAGGCCCGGCGTGGAAGAAGACAAGAGCTGGATCAGGACGCCAGGACCCAGATCAACCAGGTCAGCAGGAAGCCGGCCAGCCCCAGGATGGTGGTCAGCACCGTCCAGCTGCGCAGCCCGTCGGCCACGCTCAGTCCCAGGTAACGGGTGACGATCCAGAAGCCCGAATCGTTCACGTGCGACAGGCCCAGACCACCGAAGCCGATGGCCACCGTGAGGATGGCGACCTGCAGGGCGCTGTAGCCACCGCCGTTGATGCTTTCGGCCAGCAGGCCGCAGGTGGTCAGGATGGCCACGGTGGCCGAGCCTTGGGCGGCACGCAGCGCCAGGGAGATCACAAAGCCCAGCAGGATCAGGGGCAGGCCGGTGCCGGCCAGCGCCTGGGAGAGGGCGGTGCCGATGCCGCTGACGGTCAGCACCTTGGCAAACACGCCGCCGGCGCCGGTCACCAGGATCACGGTCGCAGCCGCAGGCAGAGCCGATTCCATCACCTCATTGGTGCGGGTGCGGGTCCAGCCCAGGGGGCGCACCAGCAGCACAAAGGCCAGGCCGATGGCGACCATCAGGGCGAACACCGGGGCACCGGTGAACGACATCAGGTTGCGCAGGCTGTCGCCCTTGGGCAGCAAGGTGGCGCCGGTGGTGCCCAGCATGATCAGTGCCAGGGGGGCGAGGATCAGCGTCAGCACGGCGGCCACGCTGGGCAGCTTGCTGGACGTGGAGGGGGTCGAGGCGTCGGTGCCGAACTTGTGGAACTGGGCTTCGGCATCGGGCTGCATCGCGTAGTCGCGGCGGTTGAGCTTGCCGCCCACGTACTGGGCCAGGAAGGCCAGGGGAATGCAGGTGGCCAGGCCGATCAGCGTGATCCAGCCCACATCGGCCGACAGCACGGCCGCGCCGCCGACGATGCCGGGGTGCGGGGGCACCACCACGTGGGTGGCCAGCATGATGCCGGCCACGGGCAGGCCGTACTTGACGGGGTTGACGCCCGCGGCCTTGCAGAAGCCGTAAATGATGGGGATCAGGATGATGAAGCCCACGTCGAAGAACACGGGGATGGACAGCACCAGGGCTGCGGCCGTCAGGGCGGCCGGCACGCGGCGCGGGCCCAGGATCTGGGTGAAGCGCTGTGCCAGGGTGTTGGCGCCGCCAGACACCTCGATCATGCGGCCCAGCATGGCGCCCAGCGCCACCAGGATGGCCACTGAGCCCAGGGTGCCGCCCATGCCGGCGATCAGGGTGGGAATGATTTCGGCCACGGGGATGTTGGTGGCCAGGGCCACCAGCAGGCTGACCAGCATCAGCGCTACGAAGGCGTGGACTTGCAGGCGGATGATCAGGACGAGCAGCAGCGCGATGCTGCCCCCGGCAATGCTCAGGAGGGCAAGGGTGGACATGGAAATGTGTCTCGAAGTTTGTAATCAGGGAGGCGCGCAGCACCGCTGCTTTGCCTGCTTATATTGTCATCATACAAATTTTTCGCACCAAGAAACCCCGGGAAAGTGCGTATGCCTGACGACCACGCGTGGGGTGTTGCGCCGGCGCGCCGTTTTACAGCGCGTCCGGCAGCAGCACCTGGGCCAAGCGGCGGCCATCCTGCGCCCAGAAGGCAGGATCGGCCTGGCGGATGCGGGAAATGGCGTTGTTCATGTGCGCGGTGGCGGCGGCGCGGGCCGCGGCGGGGTCGCCGGCCTCGATGGCCTGCACGATGCCGGCGTGCTCCTGCGTCACGGCGGTGGAAAAATCGGTGCGCCGCGCTTCATTGGCCCGGGTCACGCGCGTGGCGCCGGCCAGGATCTGGGACAGGTAGTCCAGGGTGTTGAGCAAAAACGGGTTGCGCGCGGCCTGGGCGATGGCGCGGTGGAAGGCCACGTCCTCGCTGACCCCGTCGCGGCCCTGCTGCACCGCATCGGCCAGGGCCTGCACGGCCGCGTGGATGCGGCGGAGGTCCTCGGGGTTGCGGCGCGCGGCGGCCAACTCGGCCACCTCGGCCTCCAGGGCGCGGCGCACTTCGACGATCTGGATCACCGCCTCCTGCGAGGCGGCCTGGGTCTTGTCCAGGTCCAGTGGCTCGATGCGGGCCGCCTGCACGTAGACGCCGCTGCCCTGCTTGGATTCCACCAGGCCACTGGATTTCAGGCGCGAGATCGCCTCGCGTACCACGGTGCGGCTGACGCCAAACTGCGCGACCATGGCCACTTCGGTGGGCAGGCGGTCGCCCGGGCGCAACTGGCCCTGCCGAATGCTGGATTCGAGGGATTGGGCCACTTGATCGGCAAGCGACGTACCGGCCTTGACGGGCTCAAAGGACACTGGCATGCGGTGGGGGGGGGGTATCGGGGCGGTCAGGGCCGCCTGCAGGGAGAAGTTGCAGTTACTGTACCCCAAGGGGCGCGTGCTTTGGCAGGGTGGCGGTGATGGCACAGCGGCGCGCTTCGGTTCAGCGCGGGCGGGTCGCATGGGGCGGAGCGAATGGATTGTGCTTCAATAAAAAGAGCGTTTTGCGCTCATTGGAAAAGGATTTTGCAATGATGAAGCAATCAATTCATTGCTGCACAAGCGCAAGCTGCTTTCAAAAATGAAGCGGTCATGAAAAAAGCCCTTAGCCACAGGGCCAAGGGCTGGTGCCGGGGGCCGGGCGATCAGGCCTTGCGGGCAATCGCCTGGGCGGCGGCCAGTGCGGTCATGTTGACCACGCGGCGCACGGTGGACGAAGGTGTCAGCACATGGGCCGAGGCGGCGGCGCCCATCAGGATGGGGCCGATGGTGGTGCCGTGGCCGGAGGTGGTCTTGAGCACGTTGAACAGGATGTTCGCGGCGTCCAGGTTGGGGCAGATCAGCACATTGGCTTCACCGGACAGGCTGCTGTCCAGCAGCGTGCGCTCGCGCACCTTGGCGTCCAGCGCGGCGTCGCCGTGCATTTCGCCGTCGCATTCGATGCCGGGGTTGGCGGCGGCAAACAGGTTGCGTGCCGCGCGCATCTTCAGCGCCGACTTGCGGCTGGAGGAGCCGTAGTTGGAGTGCGACAGGAAGGCCACCTTGGGGGGGATGCCAAAACGGGCCACTTCGTCGGCCGCCATCTGAGCGATCTGGGCCAGCTCTTCGGCTGTGGGGTCTTCGTTGATGTAGGTGTCCGCGATGAACAGGGTGCGGTCTTCCAGCATCACGGCGTTCACGGTGGCCAGGCGGTCGGCGCCGGCCTTGTGGCCCAGCACGGTCTCGATGTGGTCCAGGTGGCGGTCGAAACGGCCAACCAGGCCCGACAGCATCGCGTCGGCATCGCCCAGCTTGACCATCAGCGCGGCGATCAGGGTGTTGGAGCGGCGCACGGCCGACTTGGCGGTCTCGGGTGTCACGCCGTCACGGCCCATCAGCTGGTGGTAGGCCTCCCAGTACTGGCGGAAGCGGGGGTCGTCCTCGGGGTTGCAGATTTCCACGTCCACCCCGGGCTGCAGGCGCAGGCCGGCCTTGGCAATGCGCGCTTCGATCACGGCGGGGCGGCCGATCAGGATGGGCTTGGCCAGGCCTTCTTCCACGGCCACTTGCACGGCACGCAGCACGCGCTCGTCTTCACCTTCGGCATAGGCCACGCGCTGCAGCTTGGCCTTGGCGGCGGCAAACACGGGGCGCATGAACATGCTGGTCTGGTAGACGAAGCGGGTCAGGCTTTCGCGGTAGGCGGCAATGTCCTCGATGGGGCGGGTGGCCACGCCGGATTCGGCGGCGGCCTGGGCCACGGCGGGGGCAATGCGCAGGATCAGGCGCGTGTCGAAGGGCGTGGGGATCAGGTAGTCGGGGCCGAACTTCAGTTCCTTGCCCTGGTAGGCGGCGGCCACTTCGTCGCTCACGTCCTGCTTGGCCAGGGCGGCGATTTCGCGCACGCAGGCCAGCTTCATGCTTTCCGTGATCTTGGTGGCGCCGCAGTCCAGCGCGCCACGGAAGATGTAGGGGAAGCACAGCACGTTGTTCACCTGGTTCGGATAGTCCGAACGGCCGGTGGCGATGATGCAGTCGGGGCGCACCGCCTTGGCCAGCTCGGGGCGGATTTCCGGCTCAGGGTTGGCCAGTGCCAGGATGATGGGCTTGTCGGCCATGGTCTTGACCATCTCCGCGGTCAGCACGCCAGGGGCCGAGCACCCCAGGAACACGTCGGCACCGTTGACCGCGTCGGCCAGGGTGCGGGCGTCGGTCTTCTGGGCGTACTGGGCCTTGGAGGCGTCCAGGCCACCGGGGCGGCCTTCGTAGATCACGCCCTTGGAGTCGCACATGAAGACGTTCTCGCGCTTCACGCCCAGGCCCACCATCACGTTCACGCAGGCAATCGCCGCGGCGCCGGCGCCGGAGACGGCGACCTTGACCTGGTCGATCTGCTTGTTCACCAGTTCCAGGCCGTTGAGCAGCGCGGCGCTGGAGATGATGGCGGTGCCGTGCTGGTCGTCATGGAACACGGGAATGTTCATGCGCTTGGAGAGTTCCTGCTCGATGTAGAAGCACTCGGGCGCCTTGATGTCTTCGAGGTTGATGCCGCCCAGCGTGGGTTCCAGCGAGGCAATGATCTCGATCAGCTTGTCGGGATCGCGTTCGGCCAGTTCGATGTCGAACACATCCACGCCGGCGAACTTCTTGAACAGGCAGCCTTTGCCTTCCATCACGGGCTTGCCGGCCAGAGGGCCGATGTCGCCCAGGCCCAGCACGGCCGTGCCGTTGGTGATCACGCCGACCAGGTTGCCGCGGGCGGTGTAGTCAAAAGCCTTGGAGGGATCGGCCTGGATGTCCAGGCAGGGGTAGGCCACGCCTGGCGAGTAGGCCAGCGACAGGTCGCGCTGGTTGGACAGTGGCTTGGTGGGGGTCACCGAAATCTTGCCCTTGTTGGGGCTTGCGTGGTACTCACGCGCAGCATCGCGCAGGGCTTGTTCAGCGGTGGACAGGGTTTGCGTCATACAAAAATATCTCGTGAATCTGGCAGATCAAGCCTGAAGGCTTGCTGACCTAGAGCTTACCCTAGGTCGGGTCTTTCCAATAGATGAACGGTTTGTGCGCTGCAATAAGCGTAGCTCAAGGCGCAAACCCCCTGCGGCGTGGGCAGGGGGCTTCGTGGGGCCCGGGGATGTCCGGGCTACGGGCGAAGGCAGACTGGGTCAGTGCGCGTCGGCCTGGCGTGCGGCATTGATAACAGCTTGGGTATCGCCACGAGCTCCGTTGAAGAAGACATTCAGGAGCACGGCGGCGATCGAGGCCAGAAGGATACCGGATTCGATCAGTGGGTGGATGGCATGGGGCATCCACTGGCGGAAATTGGGCGCCACCAGCGGAATCATGCCGACGCCGATCGAGACCGCCACGATCATGGCGTTGTTGCGGTTGCGGATGAAGTCCACCGTCGACAGGATGCGGATGCCGGTGGCGGCGACCATGCCAAACATCACCAAGCCGGCACCGCCCAGCACCACGGTGGGCAGGGACTCTATCAGCATGGCCATCTTGGGCAGCAGGCCCAGCAGGATCAGGATGGCCCCGCCTGCCACGCAGACCCAGCGGCTCTTGACCCCGGTGACCGCGACCAGGCCCACGTTCTGCGAGAAGCTGGTGTAGGGGAAGGTGTTGAAGATGCCGCCGATCAGCGTGCCCAGGCCGTCCGTGCGCAGGCCGCGCGTCAGCTCATCCTGGTTGATGGGCTTGCCGGTCATGTCGGACAAGGCCAGGAACATGCCGGTGGACTCGATCATCACCACCACCATCACCAGGGTCATGGTCAGGATCAGCACCGGATCGAACACCGGGGCGGCGATCTCGAAGGGCAGCACCAGGTTGAACCACTGGGCATTTGCCACCTTGTGGAAGTCCATCAGGCCCATGGCGGCGGTGATCGCGCCACCCACCACAATCCCCAGCAGCACCGAGATGTTGGCCAGAAAGCCTTTGCCGAAGCGGGCCACGAACAGGATGGTCAGCAGCACGATGGCCGAGATCCCAATGCCGGTCAGGTCGGCGTACTTGGGGTTGGGGATGGTGGGCACCACGGCAAAGCCTTTGGGCACCGGTGGCAGCGAGGTGCCCGGTGCGCCGGCCATGGCCTGTGCCTCGGTCAGCCATTTCAGGTGTTCGGGGTTAGGCACGGATGGGGCGGTCGGCCCCACGGGGTTGCCGAAAATCCAGTTGATGCCCACGCGCATCAGGCTGATGCCGATCACAGTGATGATGGTGCCAGTGACCACGGGCGGAAAGAAACGCAGCAGGCGGCTGACCACCGGCGCGATCAGGATGGAGACCACCCCAGCGCCGATCACCGAGCCGAAGATCAGGCCGGCCCCGGCATGGCCGCCGGTGCTTTGTGCCATGGACACCATGGGGCCTACGGCGGCAAAGGTCACGCCCATCATCACCGGCAGCTTGATGCCGAACCACTGCGTGCAGCCCATGGCCTGGATCAGCGTGACCAGACCGCAGACGAAGAGGTCGGCTGAAATCAGCATGGCCACCTGTTCGGGTGGCAGGTTCAGCGCCCGGCCGACGATGAGCGGCACGGCGACTGCGCCGGCGTACATCACCAGCACATGCTGCAGGCCCAGCGCCGTCACACGGCCTAGAGGGAGCTTTTCATCGACAGGATGCACAGTGGTCTGCATGGGGTCTTCCTTGGAGTCCTTGTAGGGTGGTGTGGTTGTGCTGCATGGCTTGCATGCAGTCATCCATACAAAAAGTGTATACAAAATAGGATGGATTAGGACCTCTAGAAATCCCGGGTGGAGGCCTGATTTCCTAGGGGTTTGCCCCTTGCTGGTGCATGCCCGTGCGCCGTGTCCGGTTTGTGTTTTGAAACACAAAAGGGCTTTTCGACATGTGAAAGCGGGCATGCCCCATGCTGGGGCTCTTTCCTAGAAACAAGCAAGATGCACGCCCGCTGGGCACAGGCATGAAAAAGCCCGGTCGCAACCGGGCTGGAGGGGCGGGGCGTGAAGCGCCGGGGATCAGGCCAGCAGGTCGACCAGGCTGCGCGCCACCACCTTGGTGGCGCGGCGCAGGTCTTCCAGCTCCAGGCGTTCGTCGGCCCGCTTGGCGTGGCTTTCCAGCACGCTGCGGGGGCCGGCGCCGTAGATCACGCCGGGGATGCCGCGCTCCACGTACAGGCGCACGTCGGTGTACAGCGGCGTGCCCACGGCGGGGGGCTTGGTGCCGAACACGGCTTCGCCGTGGGTCTGGATGGCCTCCACCAAGGGCTGGTTGCCGGCCAGCGGGGTCATGGCGTTGGCCAGCAACAGGCGCTTGATGTCCACGCGCACGGCGTCCTCACCGGTGTAGCCCCGCTGGGTGTTGAAGTCGGCGGTGGCGCGGGCAATCACGGCGCGGATGCTGGCTTCCACCTCGGCCGGGTGCTCCTCGGGGATCATGCGGCGGTCCAGCTTGAGCACCACCTTGCCGGGAATCACATTGGTGTTGGTGCCGCCTTCGATGCGGCCGATGTTCAGGTAGGGGTGCTTGATGCCGGGGACCTGTGAAGTCACCTGCTGGTAGCGGGTGTTCTCGGCATACAGCGCGTTCATGATGGCGACGGCGCCCTGCAGCGCGTCCACCCCCGTGTGGGGCACGGCAGCGTGGGCCATCTTGCCGTGCACGGTCACTTCCATCTGCAGGCAGCCGTTGTGGGCGGTCACCACTTCGTAGCTGAAACCCGCGGCCACCATCAGATCGGGCCGGGTCAGGCCTTGCTCGAGCAGCCAGCCGGGGCCGAGCAGGCCGCCAAACTCCTCGTCGTAGGTGAAGTGCAACTCCACCGCGCCCCGGGCGGGCTTGGCCACGGCCTCCAGCGCGCGCACGGCGAAGGTGAAGGTGGAAAAATCGCTCTTGCTCACCGCCGTGGCGCGGCCGTACATCTTGCCGTCCTCAATCTGGGCGCCATACGGGTCCTTGGTCCAGCCTTCACCGGGCGGCACCACGTCGCCGTGGGCGTTCAGGGCAATCGTCTTGCCGCCCGAGCCATAGGGGCGGCGCACGATCAGGTTGGTGATGGACTCCATGCCGTAGTCCTTCACGGCCTGGGCCGGCACCACGTGCTTTTCGGCCTCAA
The DNA here is from genome assembly GCF_009668305.1 of Comamonas sp. CAH-2. Taxonomy (NCBI): domain Bacteria; kingdom Pseudomonadati; phylum Pseudomonadota; class Betaproteobacteria; order Burkholderiales; family Comamonadaceae; genus Comamonas; species Comamonas sp. CAH-2. The sequence goes on along the minus strand of NZ_VSWF01000022.1, from coordinate 38,045 downwards.
AGCCGAAGGCCTGGATCAGCTCGGCCGTGCGTTCGGCATGCGGGGCATTGTTGCCGGGCGGCGTGTCGGTGGGCACCTGCACCAGGGATTGCAGGAACTGCACCTGCTCGTCAAAGTGCTGGTCGATCCAGGCGTCCAGTGCGGCGTACGTGGCTTGGCGGTCTTGCTTCATGGGGTGTCTCGTGTCGGTGGGTGTTATTGCACGGCCAGTTGCTGCAGCACGTGGCTGAAGGCTTCCACGGCCAGCTGCATGTCGTCGCTGGTGGTGGATTCGCGCGGGTTGTGGCTGATGCCACCATTCAGGCCGCGCGTGAACAGCATGGCCTGGGGCATGATTTCGTGCAGTTTCATCGCGTCGTGGCCGGCGCCGCTGGGCATGCGGAACACGGGCACGCCCAGTGCGGCCACGGCCTTCTCCCAGCGCAGTTGCCAGTCGGGGGCGCTGGGGGCGGCGGCCGCCTGCATCGCCAGCTCGGTCTTGTACTGCAGGCCGCGGCGTCGGGCGATCTCTTCCAGTTTGGCCAGCACATCCTGGACCATGGCGTCGCGCTGGGCGTCGGTGGGGGCCCGCAGGTCCATGCTGAACAGGCAGCGGCCAGGAATCACGTTGATCGAGCCATTGGGCACCTGCAGCATGCCGATGGTGGCCACGCTGTCGCCGTCCTGCCGCGCGCGCTGCTCCAGGTACAGGCCCAGCTCGGCCACGCCCAGGGCGGCGTCGTGGCGGCGGTCCATGGGGGTGGTGCCGGCATGGCTGGCGGTGCCATACATCTCGCACACATAGCGCACGCCGCCGTTGATGGAGGTGACCACGCCCAGGGGCAGGTCCAGTTCGTTGAGCACCGGGCCCTGCTCGATGTGCACTTCGATGAAGCCCAGGTACTGCGCGGCATCGCGCCGGATCTTGGGGATGTCGTCGATGCACAGGCCGGCGTGTTGCATGGCCTCGCGCATGGTGATGCCGTCGGCATCCTTTTGCTCCAGCCACTCGGGCTTGAAGTCGCCGATCAGCGCGCCCGAGCCCAGGAAGGTGGCCTTGTAGCGCTGGCCTTCCTCCTCGGCAAAGCCCACCACCTCAATACCGAAGGGCAGGCGCTTGCCGGCACGGTGCAATTCGCGCACGCAGGCCATGGGCACGAAGATGCCCAGGCGGCCGTCGTACTTGCCGCCGTTGCGCACGGTGTCGTAGTGGCTGCCGGTCAGCAGGTACTTGGCGCCAGCCTGGGCCGGGTGGTAGCGGCCGACCACGTTGCCCACGGCGTCGATCTCGACCTCGTCAAAGCCGCAGTCGCGCATCCAGTGGCTGATGCGCTGGGCGCAGGCGCGGTGGGCGTCGGTCAGGTAGGTGACGGTGAGCTGGCCCTTCTCGGCATAGCCCGGTTCGCTGTGCTGGGCCAGCTTTTCCTGCCAGTCCCAGACATCGTTGCCCAGCGTGGGGGTGTAGCCGAACTTGTCGTTGAGGCGAATCTCTGCAATCCGATGGATGTTGCGCAGAGCTTCGGCCCGCTCGTAGTTCGGGTGGTTGAAGCTGCGGCGCGCAAAGGTGTCGATGATTTCGGCCTTGCTCAGCCCAGTGCCACGCGGGCCGCGCACGGCCAGGATGAAGGGAAAGCCGAAGCGCGCGTTGTAGTCGGCGTTGAGCTGCTGGATGCGCGCGAATTCCTCGGGCGTGCAGGCCGTCAGGCCGGCGGTGTTCTGTTCGTTGGTGGATTCAGCGGTCAGCGACTGGGCCACCATGGCCTTGCCGGCCAGCTCCGGGTGGGCGCGGATCAGGCCCAGTTTCGCCTCGGGCGAGGCCTGGGCCAGCACCTGGACCATGGCGTGCTTGAGGTGGGCCAGCGACTTGAACGGGCGCTGTGCCAGCGCGGCTTCGGCAATCCAGGGCGAATGCTCGTACAGGCCGTCCAGCAGTTGCACGGCGCTGGCGGTGTCAGCGGTGTTGAGTTGTTCCAGGGTCAGGGCCATGGTGCTTCCTGTCAAAAAATAGAGCTGCTGACGCAGGATGGATAAGGGCTGGATGCCAATTTGGCAATCAAGCTGCGTTCACAGCGCAGGCGCCGGGAAGCGCTGGGCCCAGTGGCGCGCCAGATCGATGCGGCGGCACACCCAGACGTGGCTGTGGCGCTGGATGTGGTCCAGAAAGCGCTGCAGTGCGGTGATGCGGCCGGGGCGGCCCAGCAGGCGGCAGTGCATGCCGATGCTCATCATCTTGGGCGCGTTCTCGCCGGCGGGGTCGCCCTCGGCGTACAGCGTGTCGAAGGTGTCTTTCATGTACTGGAAGAACGGATCGGCGTGCGAATAGCCCTGGGGCAGGGCAAAGCGCATGTCGTTCACGTCCAGCGTGTAGGGCACGATGAGCTGATGGTGGTGGCTGCCATCGGTCTTTTCCAGGCGCATCCAGAACGGCAGGTCGTCGCCGTAGTAGTCGCTGTCGTAGGCGAAGCGGCCATCGTCGGCCACCAGGCGATGGCTGTTGGGGCTGTCGCGGCCGGTGTACCAGCCCAGGCCGTGGTCACCCTCGTGGCCGTACAGGTCTTCGAAAATCTCCATGCACTGCGCCATGTGGGCGCGCTCGATCTCCTCGGGCACGTTCTGGTAGTGGATCCACTTCAGGCCGTGGCAGGCCACCTCGTGGCCCAGATCGGCAAAGGCCTGGGCCAGCTCGCGGTGCTTTTGCAGGGCCGTGGCCACGCCGAACACGGTCAGCGGCAGGCCGCGCTTTTCAAACTCGCGCAGGATGCGCCACACGCCGGCGCGGCTGCCGTACTCGTAGATGCCGTCCATGCTCATGTGGCGCGCCGGGTAGGCAGCCGGGTTGAACATTTCGGACAGGAACTGCTCGCTGGCCGGATCGCCGTGCAGCACATGGTTCTCGCCGCCTTCCTCGTAGTTCAGCACGAACTGCACGGCCACGCGTGCCTGGCCGGGCCATTGCGGCTGGGGCAGTTGGCGGCCGTAGCCGATCAGGTCGCGGGGGTAGGGGGCGGTGGCGTTGTAGGTCATACGGGCAGGCGCAAAAAACAGGGGGACAAGGACAGGGGTCAGGCGGCGATGCCGGACAGCGCCATGGACAGGTCGCTGGAGGGCATGTCGCGGTCGAAGGTCAGGCCTTCTTCCACGTGCTGCAGGTGTTCCTGCATCAGGCGTACGGCCAGGGCCTCGTCCTTGGCGGCCAGGGCCGTGACGATGGCTTCGTGCTCTTCGTGCGAGTGTTCGGCGGCGCTGGCGCTCTGGTACATCAGCGTGATCAGGGCGCAGCGCGACAGCAGCTCACCCAGAATCTGCGCCAGCACGTGGTTGCCCATCTGCTCGGCCATGACCACGTGAAAGTCGCCCAGCAGCTCGGTACGCTGACCCACGTCGTTGCGGTCCATGGCCTTCTTCTCGGCCGTGATGTGGGCCTTGAGCGCCTTGATCTGCGCGGGCTTGACCTGGCGCACAAAGGCGCGCGTCATCTCGGTTTCCAGCATGCGGCGCACGGCAAACACCTGCTGGGCTTCCTCGACCGAGGGGGTGGCCACGAACGCACCGCGGGCCGGCGCCAGGGTGACCAGCCGGTTTTGCGACAGCTGGAACAAAGCTTGCCTGACCAGGGTGCGCGACACCCCGAAATGGTCGGCGAGCTTTTGCTCGGCCAGCTTGGTGCCGGGCAGCAGTTTGTGCTCGACGATGGCCCGCGTCAGGGCGTCGGCGATGGCGCTGGTGGAGGATGTTTCCATAGGGATCATCATAGATGCGTTTGAGCAAAAATTGTATACACTTTTGGTAAACAAGCGGCTGCACGGCGGCTGCGTCACATTGAGGAGTTACCCCCATGGGCTTGAGTACCCACGTTCTGGACACCATGCACGGCGGCCCCGCGGCCGGCATGCAGGTACAGCTGTTTGCGCTCGAGGGCGACAAGGTCACGCTGCTGAAAAGCCTGACCCTGAACCACGACGGTCGCACCGATGCTCCACTTTTTGACAACCACAGCCTCAAAGTGGGGACCTACCGCTTGTCCTTTGATGTGGCAGGCTACTTCAAAGCAAAAGGTGTGCAACTTCCCGAGCCCAATTTCCTGAATGTGGTGCACCTGGATTTCGGCGTGGCGCACGCCGACCAGCACTACCACGTGCCGCTGCTGGTCAGTCCCTGGAGCTACTCCACCTACCGCGGCTCCTGAGCGGGCGGCTGGCACCATCAAAAAAAGAGCGCTGGGCGCTCTTTTTTTGATGGCTGGCGCTGGTTAGCCGCCCGGAAGCTGTCCCTCGGTCAGCGTGTCCAGCTGAAAGCGCCCGGAGCGGTCCCACAGCCACGTGTCGGTGTAGATGAGATTGCCAGCCCCGGTGGGCGGAAATGGTGCGGCAGCGCGCACCATGCGCTCAATCTCCCTGACCACTTCTGGTGCATGGCTGGGCAGGCGCATCCAGCTGAGGCGACGGATCTGGCCATTGCCGCTCACATGGATTTCCAGCACGGCCACGGCGTACAGCATCGCGGGCAGCTGTCCGCGGTAAATGCGCGCGGCATAGCGTTGGTACAGGTGGCGTGCGGCCTTTTGCTCGTAGGCCGTGGAGGCGCGCTGCTCGGTGCGTGCGCCTGGCAAGGGCATGGGGATGCCGCAGGCGGTCAGCGCAGCGGCGGCGACGCAGCCCAGGCCTCCCAGCAGCCAGTGGCGGCGTGAGCGTGGCTGCGGCGCAAGGGGCGGGGTGGTCATCATGTGGCCAGCATAGGTCGCAGGGCCGCCGCTGTGGTGTCGCCGGCGACGTGGGTGGCTGTAGGCCGGGGCGCTGCGAAGGCTTTTCAGAGCGCATCCGTCGATCTGCGCTGGATGGATCGGGCCTAGCCTCCGTCGCGCTGGCCTTCGGTCAGGGTGTCCAGCTGGAACATGCCAGTGCGGTCCCACAGCCAGGTGTCGGTCCACACCAGGCGGTCCTGCACGCGCTCGGGCGCCGGGTAAGGGGCGGCGGCGCGCACCGTGCGCTCGATTTCCCGGATGACTTCGGGGGCATGGCGCGGTGCGCGCATCCAGTTCAGGCTGCGCACATTGCCCTTGCGGTCCAGGTTCACCTCCAGCACGCCCACGGCATACAGCATCGGTGGCAGTGGGCCCTTGTAGATGCGCGGGGCATTCTGGGCATACAGGTGGCGGGCCGCGTCCTGGCGGTAGGCGCGGGCCGAGGTGGCGCTGGAGCTGCGGCTGGTGCCGGCACCCGCGCTGCCGGGTGGCGGGGACGAGGGCGCCACGCCGCAGGCTGCCAGGATGGCGGTCATGGCGGCGGCCATGCCGCCCCACAGCCAGTGGCGTTTAGGATGCTCGGAACCGGGTCGGTGCTTGTCAGTCATGGTGCAAGCTTATCGCCATCCCGGGGATGGGACGAAGTGGCAAGACTTGTGCTTGCGATTGTGACGTGCATGAAACAAACAAGGTGGATCTCGTGAATGCTTTGGAACGCCTGCGGGGCGCCGTGCGCCAGGCCCCGGTGTGCCTGGTCGAAGTGGTGGCCACGCAAGGCTCGGCCCCACGCGGCCCGGGTGCGTGGATGGCGGTGCAAGCCGAAGGGCTGATCGGCACCATCGGCGGGGGGCACCTGGAATGGGAGGCCACGCGCCTGGCGCGCGCATGGCTGGCCCAGGGCTTGCCCGGGCCGGTGCGCAGCCTGCGCCTGGCCCTCGGGCCTTCGCTGGGCCAGTGCTGTGGCGGGGCGGTCGATCTGCGCCTGACAGCCGTGGGCGCCGCCGATGGCGCCGTGCTGGACCGCCTGCAGGTACCGCACCAGCCGGTGGCGCTGTTTGGCGCCGGCCATGTGGGCCACGCCCTGGTTCGGGTGCTGCAGCCGCTGCCGTTTGCCGTGCACTGGGTGGACAGCCGGGACGGCATGTTCCCGGCATCGCCGCTGCCGCAGGTGCGCTTCGAGCACTCCGAGCCCGTGCACGCGGCCGTGCGCGACCTGCCCGCGCAGGCCTTGGTGCTGGTGATGAGCTTCAGCCACACCGAGGATCTGGACATCGTCGCTGCCTGCCTGCGGCGCCAGCGCGAGCGGGGTGACCTGCCGTTTGTGGGCCTGATTGGCAGTGCCACCAAGTGGGCGGTGTTCCAGCGCCGGCTGGCGCAGCGAGGCTTCAGCGCGGCCGAGATCGCCCACATCACCTGCCCAATCGGCCTGCCCGGCATTCCGGGCAAGGAGCCCGAAGTGATCGCCATCGCCGTGGCGGCACAGTTATTGCAGCTGCGGGCCCAGCAGCTTGCAGCCGCCTGACGGGGCCGTGCTGGGTCCTTGGTAGTTGCCCGGGGGCAGGCTGAATTTGCAGTTTTTGGCGACAAAAATTGCATACACTTTGACGAAAGACAGGTCGCAGCGGTGCCCACGATGTTGTTACAACCCAGGTGCGCGGCCCATTCTTCTGCTCAGAGCGCCCGCAGTGGTGAGCAGGTTGATCTTCCAGGGCAGCCCTTGTGCTGCCGGAGTTGAGTGCTATGGAAAGCTATATCCTCGACTGGGCCAACCTGCTGTTGCGGTGGCTGCATGTCATTACCGCCATCGCCTGGGTGGGCTCGTCGTTCTACTTCGTGTTCCTCGACAGCAGCCTGACCCCGCCGGTCGATGAAGACCTGAAAAAGCAGGGCGTCAGCGGTGAGCTGTGGGCCTTGCACGGCGGTGGCTTCTACCACCCTGTCAAGTTTGCAGGCGCACCGCCCAAGTTGCCCGACCACCTGCACTGGTTCTACTGGGAAAGCTACACCACCTGGCTGTCCGGCTTTGCGCTGCTGACGGTGTCCTACCTGTGGAATGCCAAGATCTACCTGGTTGATCCCGCCAACCCGCTGATGTCCAGCCAGATGGCCATCGTCGCGGCCCTGGCCTTCCTGGTGGTGTTCTGGTTCCTGTACGACGGCATCTGCCGCGTCTTCGGGCAAAAGGACGGCGGCGATGCCACCGTCGGCGCGCTGGTGCTGGTGCTGGTCTGCGTGGCCGCCTACCTGGCCTGCCACATCTTCCCCGGCCAGGCCGCCTTCCTGCTGATCGGTGCCATGCTGGCCACATCCATGAGCGCCAACGTGTTCTTCTGGATCATCCCTGGCCAAAAGAAGATGGTGGCTTCCATCAAAGCCGGTGAACCCGTTGACCCCATCCACGGCAAGCGCGGCAAGCAGCGCAGCGTGCACAACACCTATTTCACCCTGCCGGTGCTGTTTGCCATGCTGTCCAACCACTATGGCTGGCTGCACAGCCACCCGCAGAACTGGCTGGTGCTGATCCTGATGATGTTTGCCGGCGCTGCCATCCGCCAGTTCTTCGTCATGCGCCACGGCTACAAGCTGAGCCGCAACCCCCACCCCTGGAAGTACGCCGCCGTGGGCGTGGTGGTGCTGCTGGGCGTCATCGCCTGGCTGCGCCCGGCCCCACCCGCGGCGGTGGCCGCCAACCCGGCCGTGATTGCCCCCGTGGGCCAGTCCGTGGTGCAGGGAGAGACCGCCAAACCAGTGGTCGAATCGGCCTCTAGCGCAAGTACAGCAATCGCGGGTAGCTATGAAAAAATGCACGCCATCATGCAGCAGCACTGCGTGGTCTGCCACAGCTCCGCCACGATCGCGCAAAAGAATGTCAAGTTCGACACCCCCGCCGATGTGAAGAGCCATGCCCAGCAGATCTATGCCCAGGTGGTGCAGCTGCGCAAGATGCCCTTCGGCAATCCCGGCGCCCTGAGCGCAGAGGAGCGCGACAGCTTCAAGCAGTGGTTCGAGTCCGGAGCGCCCGTGCCCACCCCCTGAGGTCGTACGCCGGCCGTGCCCATCCCTGCAGGCCCGCAGCCGTGGTTGCGGGCCTTTTTTGCGGGCGCTGCAACCGCTGGCCGGCACGCCGGTCGGGGCCCGTCTGGCGTGGCATTCATTATTGATGTGGCTCAACACCGTCCGGACAGCGCTGCGGCACAGTCCGTGACCATGTTCCACATTCCATCGTTCGATCCATTGGCCCAGGCTGAGGTGGTTTCCGCCGGTCAGCTGCTGCGCCAACGTGGCTCACGTCCCGACTCGGTCCTGTACCTGGACAGCGGTTGCGTGGTGCTGGGTGTGCTCGAAGACGGGCAGATGCGCCACCAGCTCGGCGTGGTGGAAGGCCCGGCGTGGCTGGACGCCGCCTTCGCCCTGACGGGCAGCAGCTGTGGTGTGGATATGGTCACCGACTCGCGGGTGCGCCTGCGCCGCATCTCGCTGGGCGCATTCCAGCACAGCCTGCAGTCCCTGCCGGACACGGTGGCCACCCTGGTGCGCGACATGGCCCAGGGCTACTGCCAGCAGACGGAAATCGCCGTTAGCCGCCTGGCACAGGATGCCGAGGCCCGCTGCGCCCAGTGGCTGCTGCGCCATGCCCAGCATGCCGACAACGGCACCATGTGCGTCACGCTGAACCAGCGCAAGCGCACGATTGCCGCGCAGCTGGGGATCGCACCCGAAACCTTCTCGCGCGTGCTGCGCCACCTGCGCGAACACGGCCTGATCGCCGGCACGGGCAATGTGCTGAACCTGCCCCAGCCCAGCGCACTGCAAAGCGTGGCCGGCATCTGAGCCCACGCGACAGCGCAGCAGGGTGACACAACCAGGAGGCCGCAGGGCCTCCTTGGCGTTTGTAGGGCACAGACTTCAAGGGTTCCACCGGAACAACGCACCGTCCAGTCCTGCCTATAGTGGGGCGTGATCAATTCCAGCAAACCCGCTCCTGCCCCCGTGGCTGACGCAGTGACCGACTGGCGCGGACTGCGTCTGCTGGTGCTGGTGCTGGCGGCCCTGGTGCTCACGGTCGCGGCGTTTGGCGCCTGGTGCCTGGTGCAGGTGGTCGATACTCGCACCCAGGAGCGCCTGGTGGCCCAGCAGAACACCGAGGCCGACCTGTGGGCGCGCATGCTGACGGCGCGCATGGAAGCCCAGCAGCGTCTGCTGGTGTCGATCGCCCAGGGCATGCACACCAGCCTGCTGGACAAGCCGGCCGTGCTGGATGCGCTGATGCAGCAGGAGGGTTCCACGCTGCGGTTGTTCGACAGCCTGCACGTGGCCCTGCCCAGCGGCTCCATCACCCACCATGGCCTGGGTGGCGCGGTGGTCGAGATCGACACCAACGGGGTGGAGGCGCTGCGCCGCACGATTGCCGAGGGCAAGCCGAATGTAGTGCAGATCCAGACGCCGGAAGACGCCAGCCACCTGCGTGTCCTGCTGACCGTGCCCATGCGCCGGGCCGATGGTGCGGTGGCCGGTGCCCTGGCGGCGGTCTCCAAGCTGCCCCTGGCCGCCCTGATCCCCGAACCGCTGGGCGCCGTGCCCGGCCTGCAGTACGTGCTGCTGGATCCGGACGGCGTGGTGCTGGCGCATTCCGATGTCACGCAGCGCTGGAAGAATGCGCGCGAACTGTGGGAGGCCCACTGGGCAGAGTGGCAGTCGCTGTCCAAGCCTTCGGCCGCCAGTGCACAGACCGTGGCCTGGGGGGCGCGGCTGGTGACGCGGGTGGGCCTGCCCCTGCCTCAGTGGCAGGCCGTGATCCTGCGGGACATGTCGGGCGACATGCTGGGCAACCAGGGCCTGCCCGTGCAGACCTGGCTGATGCTGGGCCTGGGGCTGGCCGTCCTGACGGCCCTGGCCGTCTGGGCGCTGTGGGGTTGGCTGGCCCCCTGGCCGCGCCATGTGGGCGCTGCGGTGGCCCCCGGCACGGCCGAGGGGCTGGTGGCCCACCGCCACGGCGAACCCGGCGGCGTGGTGGCCGAGGCCGACACCCCGCCCGTGGCCGGCACGCTGGCCATGCTGGACAACGTGCCGGTGGCCATGCTGCTGGAGCAGGACGGGCGGGTCCAGGTGGCGACGCCGCAGGTGGGCGTGATCCTGGGCTATTTCCCCTCGGAAGGGTCGGTGCTGGCGCTGGACCACCTGTTTGAGAACCCGCAGGCGCTGGCGGCGGTGCGCCATGCGCTGGTCGACCTGGGCGGCTTCGAGGGGCTGGTGCAATTGCGCAAGAAGGACGGCGACTGGGTGTGGGTGGAGGTGCTGGCCTGGACTCCCGATCGCGCCCCGGACAGCACGGTCTGGCGCCTGCGCCTGCCCTGGCGCCAGGGGCGCAGCGTGCCCTCCTGGCCGGTCGAGGCCCATGCCTGGCGCGACGGGCTCACCGGCCTGCCAAACCGCGAGGCCTTCATGTGGAGCCTGCAGTCCTGGGTGACGGACAGCCTGCAGCCGCCCAAAGCCCTGGCCGACAGCGCGGTGGCGCGCGTGCCCACCCAGGGCTGTCTGCTGTTTGTCGATGTGGACCACCTGGGCATGATGAACGAGGTCACCTCGCGCGACATGGGCAACAAGATGCTGCGCCACATCGGCCGTCTGCTGCACAGCCACGTCCAGCCGCTGGGCGATGTCGCGCGGCTGGGCGGGGATGAGTTTGCCGTGCTGCTGCCGGGCCTGAGCCTGGCCCATGCCCAGGGTGTGGCCCAGGCCCTGTGCGATGCCGTGTGGCGCTGGCAGCCCAGCTGGGGGGGCGAGCGCCACTGGATCAGCGTCAGCGTCGGGGTGGTGGCCGTGGATGCCTTGCGCCATGCCCCGCAGGAGGCGGTGCGCGGGGCCGACATGGCCTGCTACGAGGCCAAGCGCCGCGGTCGTTGCCAGGTGGCCGTGGGGCAGGTCAGCACGCTGCAGGCCGTCAGCCGGCCTGCGGCCTGAGGGCCGCGCCCCCTGGCGCATGGCTGGCCGGGGGCACAAGGTTCAACGTTCAGCGCTGCAGGGCCTGCAGCACATGCTCGGCCGTGGCCGGGGCCTGCAGCTGGACCACGCCCCGCTTGCCCTGGCGTTCGCGCGCGCTGGCGATGGCGTGGCGCAGGGCCTCGTAGACGCTGATGGCCAGCATGAACGGCGGCTCGCCCACAGCCTTGCTGCCGCCGACGTTGTCCTCGCGGTTCGGCTCCTGGTAGAGCTGGACCTGGAAGTGCTCTGGAATGTCGCCCGTGGCCGGGATTTTGTAGGTGCTGGGGGCGTGCGTGGTCAGTACGCCCTGGTCGTTCCAGACCAGCTGTTCCGTGGTCAGCCAGCCCATGCCCTGCACAAAGCCGCCTTCGACTTGGCCGATGTCGATGGCCGGGTTGATGCTGCGGCCGGCGTCGTACAGCACGTCGATGGCCAGCACCTTGGATTCGCCGGTCAGCGTGTCGATGGCCACCTCGGAGCAGGCCAGGCCATAGGCGAAGTAATAGAAGGGGCGTCCGGTCAGCGTGGTCTTGTCGTAGTGGATCTTGGGCGTGCGGTAGAAGCCATCGCTCCACAGCTGGATGCGGTTGGCATAGGCCTCCTTGACCACGGCCCGGAAGTCGCGCGTGCCCTGGGGAGTGTGGATCTGGCCGCCCGCAAAGCTGACGGCACCGGCCCCGCAGCCGTCCAGCCCGGCGACGAAGGCCGCCAGGTTGCCGCGCACCTTGCGTGCCGCGTACTGGGCGGCGCGGCCGTTCAGGTCGGTGCCGCTGCTGGCCGCAGTGGCGCTGGCGTTGGGCACCTTGCTGGTGTCGCTGGCGGTGACCTGCACCGCCGACAGGGGCACGCCCAGTTCGTCGGCCACCACCTGGGCCACCTTGGTGTTCAGGCCCTGGCCCATCTCGGTGCCGCCGTGGTTCACCTGCACGCTGCCGTCGGTGTAGACATGCACCAGCGCCCCGGCCTGGTTGAACAGCGTGGCCGTGAAGCTGATGCCGAATTTGACCGGCGTGATGGCGAGGCCGCGCTGCAGCACCGGATTCTGTGCATTCCAGGCAGAAATGGCCTCCAGCCTTTGCTGGTAGCGCGCATCCTGCTCTAGTTTTTTGGTCATCGGGTGCAGGATGTTGTCCTCCACCGTCATCTGGTAGTGGGTGACGGCGCGCGGCGAGCTGGCGTCGGCGTCGTAGTAGTTGCGCTGGCGCACGGCCAGCGGGTCCAGGCCCAGGGTGCGGGCGATGTCACCCAGGATGGTCTCGATGACGATCACGCCCTGCGGTCCGCCAAAGCCGCGGAAGGCCGTGTGGCTCTGGGTGTGCAGCTTGCAGCGGTAGGAACTGATACTCACGTCCGACAGGAAATAGGCGTTGTCGGCGTGGAAGATGGCGCGGTCGGCCACGGGGCCGGACAGGTCGGCGCTGAAACCGCAGTTGGCGGCCATTTGCAGCTTCAGGCCGGTGATCAGGCCCGTATCGTCAAAGCCCACGTCCCAGTGGTAGGCGAACGGGTGGCGCTTGCCGGTGATCATGAAGTCGTCGTCGCGGTCCAGGCGCAGCTTGATCGGGCAACCGAACTTGCGCGCCGCCAGGGCCGACCACACGGCCAGGTGCCCGGCCTGGGTTTCCTTGCCGCCAAAGCCCCCGCCCATGCGGCGGCACTGCACGGTGACGGCGTGGTTGCCGATGCCCAGGGCGTGGGCCACCCACTCCTGCACCTCGCCCGGGTGCTGGGTGCTGGAGTAGACCCACCACTGGTTTTGTTCCATGGGCAGCACGTAGGCGATCTGGCCTTCCAGGTAGAAGTGCTCCTGGCCGCCCACTTCCAACGTGCCCTGCAGGCGGTGGGGGGCACGCGCCAGGCCAGCGGCTGCGTCGCCGCGCGTCACATGCACGGGCGGCAGCACATAGTGCTCGGCCTCCAGCGCCTGCTGCACCGTCAGGATGGCGGGCAGGGGGCTGATGTCCGGCTGGACCTGGCGCGCCGCGCGGCGCGCTGCCATCACGCTGTCGGCCACGACCAGGCCGATCACCTGGCCGACGTACAGCACCTGGTCCAGGGCAAAAATCGGTTCGTCATGGCCGAAGGCGGCCAGGATGGGGTCGCCGGGAATGTCGGCCGCCAGCACCACGCCGCGCACACCGGGCATGGCCAGGGCCGCTCGCGTGTCCACGCCGTGCAGCGTGCCATGGGCCACCCGGGACAGGATGGGGGCGGCATACAGGGTGCCGCGCACCTCGGGCATGTCGTCCAGGTAGGGCGCCTGGCCCAGCACCTGGGCGCGGGCGCTTTCGTGCAGGTGGGACTGGCCGACCGCGCCCTGCGCGGCCGTGTTCAACAGGGTGTCCGGGGCGTTCATGCGCTCACCTCCACGCGAATGTCTTCCAAAGAGGCGCCGGCCTGGCCCTGGCTTTCCAACCAGAAGCGCTGCAGCAGGCTGCCCAGCAGGTGCTTGCGGTAGCTGCCGCTGGCCCGCATGTCCGAGATGGGGCTGAACTCCGCCTGCAGCACGGACGCGGCGGTCTGCACGGTGGCGGCAGTCCAGGGCTGGCCGGTCAGGGCGGCCTCGGTCTGCACGGCGCGCGCGGGCACGGCCGCCACGCCGCCGGCGCCGATGCGGGCGCTGGTCACCGTGCCGTGGTCGACGGTCACCTGCAGCACCAGGCAGACGGCGGAGATGTCATCGTCCTGGCGCTTGCTGACCTTGTAGGCGCGCAGGTGCCGGGTTGCGCTGCCGGCCGGCGGCAGCGGCACGTCGATGCGCACCAGCAGCTCGTCCGGGGCCATGACGTTCTGGCGATAGCCGGTGTACAGGGCTTCCAGGGGCAGGCTGCGGCCCCCGCGCACGCTGGCCAGCACCACCTGGGCACCCAGCGCGATCAGCAGCGGCATGGAGTCGCCGATGGGCGAGCCGTTGGCCACGTTGCCGCCCAGCGTGCCGCTGTTGCGCACGGGCAGGCCGGCAAAGCGCGCGGCAAAGCGGTGCAGCTGCGGCCACTGCGCCTGCAGGGCGGCGAAGGCCTCTTCCAGCGTGGCGGCGGCGCCGATGCGCAGCCAGCCCTCGGTCTGGGTGATGGCCCGCAGCTCGGCGGCGGCGGTCACGTCCAGCACCCGGCTGAAGCGGCGGTGCTGCTTGGTGACCCACAGGCCGACGTCGGTGCAGCCGGCGACGATCTGGGCGTCGGGGTGGTCTGCACGAAGTTGTAGCAGCTCGCGCAGGCTGCTTGGGCGTTGGTAGCTGTTTTCTGCCTCAATCGCAGCATCCTTGAGCGCCAGCAGCTCCAGTTTTTGCAGAACGGCCGGGGCGTCGACCGTGGCCGGGGGCAGTTGCGCCATGTCGCGGGCGGCCTCCAGGATCGGGCGGTAGCCGGTGCAGCGGCACAGGTTGCCGGACAGGGCCTCCTGCGCACCCTGGCGGTCCAGCGCCGCGCCGCGGGCGTGGTTCTGGTACATGCCGAACAGGCTCATCACAAAGCCCGGGGTGCAAAAGCCGCATTGCGTGCCGTGGCATTGGGCCAGGGCCTGTTGCACGGGGTGCAACTGCTGGCCGGCCGGCAGCTGGATGTCCGGGTCCTGGGTCAGGTCCTCCACGGTCCACAGCGCCATGCCGTCGACCGAATGCGCCAGGCGGATGCAGCTGTTGATGGCCTTGTAGTGCAGCCGGGGCTGGCCGTCGGCGTCCAGCATGCGCTCGCCCAGCACCACGGTGCAGGCGCCGCAGTCGCCTTCACCGCAGCCTTCCTTGGTGCCGGTGCAGTGCAGGTCTTCGCGCAGCACTTCCAGCAAGGTGCGGTCCGGCGGGATGTCATGCAGCGTGACGGGCTGGCCGCGACGCAGGAAATGGAGAGGACGTGGAGACATAGTCTTGCAATTTGACGGTGTTTTTGTTCATTAAGCCATCCGGGTCTTGCCGCGACATATAGACTTCCGTATGTAGTCCATGCGATTGCAGCCATAGTGCGCCCGGCCAGGGCCGGTGTACACCGCGGGCCCGATGTGTATACAAAAGTTCCAAGCAATTTCCGTGCAACGAGCTTTGGGCGGCCTGTACACCCTTGCAATTGCTAAACTGCACCACCAATTTTCTGGACCTTTTGCCGCAACATGAATTTTTCTGACTTCTTGCGACGCGCCAAAAGTTCCCTCAAGTTCTGGTCTGCACCTGCACAACCTGAACCTGCCCCCACAGAATTTCACATCGACGAAGTTGCCGAGCGGGTCGCCAAGCTCAAGGTCCCCGAGCCCAAAGAGCCGACGCAGTTCCACTCCTTGGTCAAACTGGCCCCCATTCCTGTGCCCCGCGAGGTGCGCTGGGAGAGCCAGGCGATCTATCTGGGGGCATGGGCAGGCACGGCGGCATTGGCTTGGGGGGGCTTTCAGGTGCCCACCGACTGGCTGCTGTGGTATGGCGCCGCGGCCGTGCTGGCGTTTGCCGTGCTGTTCCGCCTGGAAGGCCCGCGCACCCGTGCCGAGCGCCTGCAGCGCGAGGCCGAGGTGCAGCGCTGCCACGAGGTCTATTTGCAGGCCGAGGCGCACCTGAAGGCCGTGCTCAACGAAGGCTTCAACGAACGCATGGAAGAGTTCACGACCGTGCGCGCCGCCTACGATGAAGCCTGCCGGGTGCTGCGCACCGCCGACACCCCGAAGAACAGCAAGCTGATCGCCGCCCTGGCCAATCCGCTGCGGACCGAGAAGACCGCCGAGGAGGAACTGATGGAGCAGATGTCGCAGATGGAACGCACCATGCTCCAGCTGGTGGATGAGATGGAGGATTACTCCGACACCCACAAGGTGGCCATCGACGCAGCCATCATGGCCCGCCACAACGCCCGGCTGGCGTACTGGCAGGCCAAGCTGGACGAAGCAGCCCTGACCGGCGAGGCCGTGCAGCAGCATTGAACACCACCGAATAATCCCTGCCCCCTGGGTGCCACCGCCTTGGCATACTGGGTCGCTTTCGCGGCCCATCGTTCTTTCATGCGAGAAACCACGCCCTTTGAAAAGATTGACCTGCACCTGATCCGCGTGCTGCATACGGTGATTGCCGAACGCAGCGTATCGCGGGCGGCAGTGCGTCTGGGCATGCACCAGCCGGCGGTGTCCACGGCGCTCAAGCGCCTGCGGGACCTGTCGGGCGATCCCATCCTGGTGCGTTCGGGCGGGGGCATGCAGCCCACCGATGCCGCGCTGCGCATGCTGGAGCCTGCGGCCGCCATCCTGCAGTCGGCGGAGCACCTGTTCACGGATGCGCGGGCCTTCGATCCGCGCAGCTCGGCGCGGACCTTCCGCATCGCCGCCAGCGACTACCTGGACCCGCAGTTCCTGCCCAAGCTGGTGGCCCACCTGAAAAAGCAGGCGCCGCTGTGCGCCGTGGAACTTCAGGCGCTGAGCCAGGGCGTGGACTACAGCGGCCAGCTGGCCCAGGGCGAGGTGGATGTGGTGATCGGCAACTGGCCCCAGCCACCGACCGAGCTGCGCATGGCCCAGCTGTTCTCCGATGAACCCGTGTGCCTGGTCAGCCAGTCGCACCCGGCCGTGCGCCGCGGCTGGACGGCCGAGGAGTGGCTGGACGCCGAACACATCGCTCCGATGCCGACCCACCCCGGGGCCAAGGGCGTGATCGACGAAGCCCTCAACGCCCAGGGGCTGCACCGCAACATCGCGGTGCGCTGCGCCCATTTCGGCCTGATGCCGCAGATGGTGGCATCGAGCTTGCTTGTGCTGACCACCGGGCGCCAGTTCTGCGAGCGCTATGCCGCGCAGCTGCCGCTGGCCATCCTGCCGGTGCCGGTGCCTTTGCCGCAGATGCGCTACTACCAGCTGTGGCACGACCGCACGCACCACTCGAGTGCCGGCACCTGGCTGCGTGAAGCCGTGAAGAATACCGCTCTTTTGCTATGAGATAAATAGCTATCAGCCAACGCCAAATCTGCGGTTACGCAGTATTTGTTATTAGGATTTTTTTGAACTGAGACAATCTCGCGCATGACATCCCCTCAATCCATCCCCACGCCCGGTGACGCGCCACCGCGACTGCAGCTGGTGGGCATCACCAAACGATATCCGGCCGTGGTGGCCAACGATGGGGTATCGCTGACGGTGCAGCCCGGCGAAGTGCACGCGGTGCTGGGTGAAAACGGCGCTGGCAAGTCCACGCTGATGAAAATCATCTACGGCACCGTCAAGCCCGATGAAGGCCAGGTGCTGTTCGATGGCCAGCCGGTGTACATCCGCAATCCGCAGGAAGCGCGCCAACTAGGCATTGCCATGGTGTTCCAGCACTTCAGCCTGTTCGACACGCTGACCGTGGCCGAGAACGTGTGGCTGGGCCTGGACAAGTCCATGTCTTTGGCCGAGGTGACGCGCCGCATCCAGTCCAAGGGTGCCGAGTACGGCATGGACATCGACCCCTCGCGGCCCGTGCACACCCTGTCGGTGGGCGAGATGCAGCGCGTGGAAATCATCCGTGCCCTGCTGACCGACCCGCGCGTGCTGATCCTGGACGAGCCCACCTCGGTGCTCACGCCCCAGGCGGTGGAAAAGCTGTTTGTGGTGCTGAAAAAACTGGCATCCGAAGGCTGCTCCATCCTCTACATCAGCCACAAGCTGCACGAGATCCGCGAGCTGTGCACGGCCTGCACCGTGCTGCGTGGCGGCAAGGTCACGGGCTACTGCAACCCGCAGGAGGAAAGCAACGCCTCGCTGTCGCGCCTGATGATCGGAGCCGAACCCGCCTCCCTGCAGCACCGTGCGGTGCAGGCCGGCGCCGCCGTGCTGCGCGTCCAGGGCCTGAGCCTGGCCAAGCAGGACCAGTTTGGGGTCGACCTGATCGACATGCATTTCGAGGTGCGCGCCGGCGAGGTGGTCGGCATTGCAGGGGTCTCGGGCAACGGCCAGCAGGAACTGCTGTACGCCCTGTCCGGCGAGGACACGCGCGCCGAGGCCGGCATGGTCCAGGTGGCCGGCCAGGCGGCGGGGCGCATGAACCCACGCCAGCGCCGTGCGCTGGGCCTGCACTTCGTGCCCGAAGAACGCCTGGGGCGCGGCGCCGTGCCGGCCATGGGGCTGGCGCACAACATGCTGCTGACGCGCGATGACGCGGTGGGGCAGGGCGGCTGGCTGAGCATTGCCAAGCTGGAAGCGCATGCGGCCGACATCATCCGCCGCTTCGGCGTCAAGGCCGGCGGCCCGAACGCCCTGGCCAAGTCGCTGTCGGGCGGCAACCTGCAGAAGTTCATCGTCGGTCGTGAGATCGACGCCAAGCCCAAGCTGCTCATCGTCTCGCAGCCGACCTGGGGCGTGGACGTGGGCGCGGCGGCACAAATCCGCGGTGAAATCCTGGCCCTGCGCGATGCGGGCTGCGCCGTGCTGGTGCTCAGCGAGGAGTTAGACGAATTGTTTGAAATCAGCGATCGCCTGCACGTGGTGGCCAAGGGGCAGCTCAGCCCGTCGCTGGACCGTGCGGAGGCCACCTTGCAGTTGGTGGGAGAGTGGATGAGTGGTTTGTGGAATGCCGACGTGCAGCAGCACCTGGCGCAGGTGGAGGCGCAGTCGCGCAATGGAGGGGCCCAGCATGTTTAAGCTCGAACCCCGTCCCCAGGTGTCCAGGTTCTGGACCTATGGCGCGCCGATCCTGGCCTTGCTGATCACGGTGGCCGTCGGCGTGTGCCTGTTCGCGGCCCTGGGCAAGGACCCGGTCAAGGGCCTGCAGGCCTTTTTCTGGGAGCCCATCAAGACCAGCTACGCCCTGGGCGAGTTGGTGATGAAGGCCACCCCCCTGCTGCTGATCGCGCTGGGCCTGGCCGTGTGCTTCCGCTCCAACATCTGGAACATCGGCGCCGAAGGCCAGTTCGTGATCGGTGCAGTCACGGCGGGCGGCGTGGCGCTGCTGGCCGACAAGACCACAGGCCCCTGGATCGTGCCGGCGATTTTGCTGGCCGGTGTGCTGGGCGGCATGGTGTGGGCAGGCATTGTGGCCTTGCTGCGTGACCGCTTCAACGCCAACGAGATCCTGGTCAGCCTGATGCTGGTGTACGTCGGGACCCTGGTGCTGGGCTATCTGGTCTATGGTCCCTGGAAGGACCCCATGGGCTACAACTTCCCGCAGTCCAAGGCCTTCGAGCGCGTCACCCAGATTCCCAAACTGATTGAGGGCACGCGCGTGCACATCGGCACGCTGCTGGCGCTGGCAGGGGCTGCGGGCCTGTGGGTGTTCCTGTTCCGCACCAAGGCCGGCTTTGCCCAGCAGGTGGGGGGCATGGCCCCGGCCGCGGCACGCTATGCCGGCTTTTCCTCGCGCCGCGCGCTGTGGACGGCGCTGCTGATCTCCGGGGGCGCCGCCGGTCTGGCGGGTGCGCTGGAGGTGGCGGGTCCGATCGGCCAGCTCACGCCCTATGTGCCGGCCGGCTACGGTTTCGCGGCCATTATTGTTGCCTTCGTGGGGCGCTTGCACCCCGTCGGCATGATTTTCTCTGCCATTTTGATGAGCATGTTCTACATCGGTGGTGAGCTGGCGCAGTCGCGCCTGGGCTTGCCCAAATCTCTGACGGGTGTCTTCCAGGGGCTGCTGCTGTTTGCCCTGCTGGCCTGCGACACCCTGATCGCGTACCGCGTGCGCTGGGTCGGTGCCAAGTCGGGCGCAGTGAAGGGAGCCCAGTGATGGATGCCTACGCATTGCTGTTTGCTTCCACCCTCAGCGCGGGCACCGTGCTGGCGCTGGCGGCCCTGGGCCTGCTGATCAACGAGAAGGCTGGGGTGATCAACCTGGGCGCCGAAGGCATGATGCTGTGCGCGGCACTGGCGGGCTTTGCCGCCGTGGTGCACACCGGCAGCACGCTGGTCGGCTTTCTGGCCGGCATGGGGGCCGGGGCCCTGCTGGCGGCCATCTTTGGCGTGCTGGTGATCTGGCTGAACACCAACCAGTCGGCCACCGGGCTGGCCCTGAGCCTGTTTGGTGGCGGTTTCTCTGCATTTGCAGGCCTGAACTATGTGCAGGCCAAGATGCCCGAGACCCCCAAGTTCGCCATCCCCTACCTGGCCGACCTGCCCGTGGTGGGGCCCGCGCTGTTCCGCCACCACCCCCTGGTGTACGGCGCCATCGTGATCGCGGCGCTGCTGGTCTACTTCCTGTACCGCACGCGTGCCGGCCTGGTGCTGCGCTCGGTCGGCGAGTCGCCCGAATCGGCCCACGCCCTGGGCTACAACGTGCGCATGATCCGCCTGGGGGCGGTGATGGCGGGTGGCGCGCTGTGCGGTCTGGCGGGGGCCTATGTGTCGACCGTCTACACCCCGTTGTGGGTCGAAGGCATGGTGGCCGGCCGCGGCTGGATTGCACTGGCGCTGACCACGTTTGCCACGTGGAGGCCCGGTCGCATTTTGCTGGGCGCCTACCTGTTTGGCGGCGTGACCATGCTGCAGTTCCACCTGCAGGCCACCGGCGTGCACATTGCCAGCCAGCTGCTGAGCATGCTGCCGTACATCGCCACCATCGTGGTGCTGGTCCTGATTTCACGCAATCCGGCATGGATTCGTGCGAACATGCCGGCTTCGTTGGGCAAGCCTTTTTACCCCGGCTCTTAAACAGGGCCTTACATCAACGACGCTGGTGTCTGCTGCCCTGGGCAGTGGACACGCAAAGCGCGCAGCGGGCTGTTTCAGCCCGCTTTCTACATCAACGTCGAGGAAACACTCCATGTCCAAACTGCACAAACGCACTGTGCTGAAGATGGTGGCACTGTCTGCTGTCTCCGTGGCCACCCTGGCCGCCTGTGGCAAGAAGGAAGAAGCTGCACCAGCTCCTGCCGCCGCACCGGCCGCCCCAGCGCCGGCCAACGCCGAGCCCCTGAAGGTTGGCTTCGTGTATGTGAGCCCGATTGGCGACGGCGGCTGGACATTCCAGCACGACCTGGGCCGCAAGGCCATCCAGGAGAAGTTTGGCGACAAGATCGTCACCAGCTTCGTGGAAAGCGTGGCCGAAGGTCCGGACGCCGAGCGTGTGATGCGCGACATGGCCGCCCAGGGCAACAAGCTGGTGTTCGCCACCAGCTTCGGCTACCAGGAGTTTGTGCAGAAGCTGGCCCCCGAGCTGCCCGGCGTGAACTTCCAGCACGCCACGGGCTACAAGCAGGCGGCCAACAGCGCCACCTACGATGCCAAGACCTTCGAAGGTGCCTACATGGCCGGCATCGTGGCCGGTGGCATGACCAAGACCAAGACCATCGGTGTGGTCGCGTCGGTGCCAATTCCTGAAGTGGTGCGCAACATCAACTCCTTTGTGCTGGGTGCGCAAAGCGTCGATCCCTCGATCAAGGCCAAGGTGGTGTGGGTGAACTCCTGGTTCAGCCCACCCCAGGAAGCCGAAGCGGCCACCAGCCTGATCAACGGCGGCGTGGACGTGATGTACCAGAACACCAACTCGCCCGCCGTGCTGAAGACGGCGGAAGAGCGCGGTGTCTACGCCTTCGGCAAGGATGGCGACATGAGCGCCTACGCGCCCAAGGCCCACCTGGGCTCGGCCGTGATCAACTGGGCGCCTTACTACACCAAGGTGGTGCAGGACGCGCTGGACGGCAAGGTGGAGAACGGCCAGAACTTCTGGTGGGGTGTGAAGGAAGGTGCGATGGATCTGGTCAAGATCTCGGACGACGTGCCCCAGAACATCAAGGACAAGGTGGCTGAAGTGCGCCAGGGTCTGAAGGACGGCACGTTCCAGATCTGGAAGGGCCCGCTGAAGGACAACACCGGCAAGGAACTGCTGGCCGATGGCCAAGTGGCCGACATGCCCTTCATCACCAGCATCAAGTTCTACGTGAATGGCGTGGAAGGTACCGTACCCGGTACCGGCAAGTAAAGCTGCCCACTGCACGGCCATCTGCGCCGTGCAGTAGATACCCAGGCCTCCGTTTGTCGGAGGCTTTTTTGTGGGCGACAGGCGGTGGCATGCATCTTGCGGTGCGCTCTGAATGCAACGCTTGCCGTCTGCGTGCCGGATCGCTGGATGGATTTCGACACACCGGCATTAGGATGTGATGGGCTTTTGAAAAAGTGCACTGGTTTTGTGCAACCATCACGCCCTCAGCAAACGGAGGCATGCCTGCGGGCAAGCCACCGTGCGCTGCAGACGCTGCTGCAGTGGTTTGCTACTCCCCTACATAAGGACGATTCATGACTGACCTGAACAAACGTTCCCTGTTCAAACTGGCCGCCGTGTCGGCGCT
Source organism: Comamonas sp. CAH-2 (assembly GCF_009668305.1). Taxonomy (NCBI): domain Bacteria; kingdom Pseudomonadati; phylum Pseudomonadota; class Betaproteobacteria; order Burkholderiales; family Comamonadaceae; genus Comamonas; species Comamonas sp. CAH-2. Next base: position 16,130 of record NZ_VSWF01000022.1, on the reverse strand, counting down.
GACCGTGACAGCCCTGGCGGCGTGCGGCAAGAAAGAAGAAGCCGCTCCCGCACCTGCGGCAGCCCCTGCGGCCGAAGCGCCTGCCAAGGCCGAGCCCTTGAAGATCGCTTTCGCCTACGTGGGTCCCGTGGGGGATGGTGGCTGGAGCTTCGCGCACGACACCGCCCGCAAGAAGATGCAGGACGCGTTGGGTGACAAGGTTCAGACCAGCTATGTGGAGAGCGTGCCCGAAGGCCCCGACGCCGAGCGCGTGCTGCGCGACCTGGCCAGCCAGGGCAACAAGCTGATCTTCGGCACCACCTTCGGCTACATGGATTCGCTGCAGAAGATCGCCCCCGACTTCAAGGACGTCAAGTTCGAACACGCCACCGGCTACAAGACCGCCGAGAACGTGCGCACCTACGACAGCCGCACCTACGAAGGTGCCTACATGGCCGGCGTGATCGCCGGTGGCATGACCAAGTCCAACACCCTGGGCGTGGTGGCATCGGTGCCGATCCCTGAAGTGATCCGCAACATCAACTCCTTCACCCTGGGCGCGCAGTCGGTCAACCCCAAGATCACCACCAAGGTGGTCTGGGTCAACGAATGGTTCAGCCCACCCAAGGAAACCGAAGCCGCCACCAGCCTGATCAATGGCGGTGCCGACATCCTGTTCCAGAACACCGATTCGCCCGCCGTGCTGAAGACTGCAGAGGAAAAGGGCAAGCGCGCCTTCGGCTGGGATTCGGACATGACCGCCTACGGCCCCAAGGCCCACCTGGGTTCGGCCATCATCGACTGGTCGCCGTACTACATCAAGGCCACCAACGATGCACTCAATGGCACCTGGACCACGGGCAGCAGCTGGTGGGGCGTGAAGGAAGGTGCGATCGACCTGGTCTCCGTGGCCGCCGACGTGCCCGCCGAACTCAAGGGCAAGGTGGACGAAGTCAAGGCCGGCCTGAAGGCAGGCACCTTCCAGATCTGGAAGGGCCCGATCGCCGGCAATGACGGCAAGGAAATCCTGGCCACTGGCGCTGTGGCCGACGACGCTTTCCTGTCCGGCATCAACTTCTACGTCAAGGGCGTGGAAGGCAAGGTGCCCGGTCAGTAAGGACTGGCATTCGGGCCTGGATCGGGCTCGGATATTGCAAAGGCTGCCCACGGGCAGCCTTTTTCTTTGGAAAGATGCCGTCCATGACGATGAATGTGACCCCGATGATGGAAAAAAACCAATGGCACCCTGTGGCGCTGTCCCAGGCCGTGACCGATGCGCCGGTGCCCGTGCGCCTGCTGGATGAAGACCTGGTGCTGTGGCGCGATGCCCAAGGCGCAGCCCAGGCGTTTGTGGACCGCTGCCCGCACCGCGGCGCGCGCTTGTCGCTGGGCCGTGTCCAGGGCGGCCAGCTGGAGTGCCCCTACCACGGCTGGCAGTTTGCCAGCAGCGGCCAGTGCGTCAAGGTGCCGGCCGTGCCGGCCTTCACCCCGCCCCCACAGCACTGCGTGAAATCCTTTGGCGTGCAGGAAGCCCATGGCCTGATCTGGGTGCAACTGGAGGCGGCCGAGGTGCCGCTGCCGGTGTTCGAGGCCGAGGGCGACGCGCGCCTGCGCAAGGTGAACTGCGGGCCCTACGACGTGCAGGCCAGCGCGCCGCGCATCATCGAGAACTTCCTGGACATGTCGCACTTCGGCTTTGTGCACGAGGGCTGGCTGGGCAGCCGCGATGCGACCGAGATGGCGCCGTACCAGGTCGAGAACACTGCCTGCGGCGTGAAGGCCACCAACTGCAAGGCCGTGCAGCCGATGTCCAACCTGCACTCCACCAAGCCGGCCGAGGTGCACTACACCTACGAAGTCACCGCGCCCTTTACCGCGCTGCTGACCAAGATTCCCGAAGCCGGCAGCAGCAAGGACGGCTGGCGCGAGGCGATCGGCCTCTTCATCTGCCCTGTGAGCCCCACCACCAGCCGTGTGTGGTTCCGCCTGGCCGTGGCAGACTTCGAATCCAGCGATGAACAGCTGCAGGCCTTCCAGCACACCATCTTCACGCAGGACCAGCCGGTGCTGGAGTCGCAGCAGCCCAAGGCGCTGCCCCTGGACCCGCGCGCGGAGCTGCATTCGGCGGCCGACCGCATGTCGTCCGCCTACCGTCGCTACCTCAAGGCCAGCGGCGTGACCTTTGGAGTTTGCTGACCATGAGCTATGCCATTCCCGACGCTGTCCAGCACATGGCTGCGGTCCACGTGCCCGCGCTGCTGCGCACCATGCCCAAGGCCGAGCTGCACATGCACATCGAAGGCTCGCTGGAGCCCGAGCTGATCTTCACCCTGGCCCAGCGCAACCAGGTGGCGCTGCCGTACGCCAGCGTGGAAGCGCTGCGCGCGGCCTATGCCTTCACCGATCTGCAGAGCTTTCTGGACATCTACTACGCCGGGGCCAGCGTGCTGCTGCAGGAAGTCGATTTCTACGACATGGCCATTGCCTACCTGGCGCGCGCCGCTGCCGACCACGTGGTGCGTACCGAGATCTTCTTCGACCCCCAGACCCACACCGAGCGCGGCGTGCCCATGGCCTCCGTGATCCACGGCCTGTCGCGCGCCTGCAAGGACGCCGAGGCGCGCTGGGGCATCAGCGCGGTGCTGATCCTGAGCTTCCTGCGCCACCTCAGCGAGGAAGCCGCCTTCGAGACGCTGGAGGCCGCCCTGCCGTACCGCGAGCACTTCATCGGCATCGGCCTGGACAGCTCGGAGCGCGGCAACCCGCCCGAGAAATTCGAACGCGTGTTTGCCCGCTGCAAGGCACTGGGCCTGCACCTGGTCGCCCACGCGGGCGAGGAGGGGCCCCCCGCCTACGTCTGGGGCGCGCTGAACGCCCTGCAGGTGGAGCGCATCGACCACGGCGTGCAGTCCGAGCAGGACCCGGAACTGATGCGCCACCTGGCCGCCACGCGCATGCCGCTGACGGTGTGCCCGCTGTCCAACCAGAAGCTGTGCGTCTTCCCCGACCTGCGCGACCACAACCTGCCGCGCCTGCTGGCGGCGGGGCTGAACGTGACCGTCAACTCGGACGATCCGGCCTACTTTGGCGGCTATGTGAACGACAACTACCTGCAGCTGTTTGCCGCCACCGGCATGGGTGCGGTGCAGGCCTACCAGCTGGCCCGCAACAGCCTGGAAGCGACGTTCGCCAGCCCGGCCCAGCAGGCTGCCTGGGTGCAGCAGCTGGACGACTGCGTGGTGCAGCTGGCCCAGGCGTCCTGAGGCGACGCGGCATCGGGCTTGGTCTGCCGTGGCGGCACAGGATCCGCGGTGCGCAGGCCATGCTGAAAACATAGCGCACAGCGCTTTAAGAACAAGGGGTTGAGGTGCATAAGCACCTCAACCCCTTGATTCATCTACGCAGCCTGCTATGGCTTATGTAATGGCCTGCAGGGCGGCCTGCAGCTGCGCGGCATAGGTCTGCAGCGCCTGGGCGCCCGGTTCCTTGCGCGGCCAGGCCAGGGCCACGCCATCGCCTGTGTGGCGCGGCAGCACATGCAGGTGGAAGTGGAACACCGTCTGCCCGCCGGCGGCACCGTTGGCCTGGAACAGGGTGATGCCATCGGGGGCGAACGCCGCCTCGGCCGCGGCAGCCACGCGCTGCGCGGTCTGCATCACGGCGGCGGCTTCCTCGGGGGTCAGGTCCAGCACCGTCACCGCATGGCGCTTGCTGGCGACCAGCACATGGCCGGGGTTGACCTGGCCGATGTCCATGAAGGCCACGGTCAGCGCGTCCTCATAGACCTTGGCGGCGGGGATGTCGCCGGCTACGATCTTGCAGAAGATGCACTGTCCGGGGGGCGAGGTGTCCACAAACATGGGCATGGCAAGGGGCTCCTGAAAATAGGGGAAAGGGTTCTTGCCGCCATCGTAGCCAGCTCACCCCGGGTGCCGCCAGTGTGGTTAGCCCCCGGCACGCAGGGGCGGGCAATCGGCGCTAGAATCCGCTCCCTTCGCGCACCGCCTTGCTCCAGTGGCGCGTGAATTCATTGCTTCTGGAGCCATGTAGAGGAACACCATGTACAAAAACCTCGCAGCCACGCTCGTGGCCGCCTGCGTTATCGCCCCGTCTCTGGCGCAAACCGCCGCCACCCCTGCCACCCCCAGCACCGCGCCCCTGAAGGCCGCCTTTGTCTACGTCACGCCCGTGCTGGATGCCGGCTGGACGCGCCAGCACGAAAACGGTCGCCTGGAAATGCAAAAGGCCCTGGCCGGCAAGGTGCAGTCCACCGCCGTGGAGAACGTACCCGAAGGCCCGGACGCCGAGCGCGTGATCCGCGACCTGGCGGCCAACGGCCACCAGCTGATCTTTACCACCAGCTTTGGCTACATGGACCCGACGCTGCGGGTCGCCAAGGAATTCCCCCAGGTCAAGTTCGAGAACGTGACCGGCTACAAGCTGGCGGACAACGTGGCCACGGGCAACGCGCGTAACTACGAAGGGCGCTATTTGTCCGGCATCGCCGCCGGCCGCATGAGCAAGACCGGCGTGGCCGGCTTTGTGGCGGGCTTCCCCATCCCCGAAGTGCTGCAGGGCATCAACGCCTTCACGCTGGGCATGCGCAGCGTCAACCCCAAGGCCCAGGTCAAGGTGGTGTGGCTGAACGCCTGGTTCGACCCACCGCGCGAGCGCGATGCCGCCATGACGCTGATGGACCAGGGCGCCGATGTGCTGTCCTTCCAGGTGGCGACCACGGCCGTGATGGCTGCTGCGCAGGAGCGCGGCAAGATGGCGATCGCCTTCCACTCCGACATGCGCAAGGACGGGCCGGACGCCCAGTTGCTGGCCGTCACCCACCAGTGGGGCGGCTACTACACCCAGCGCGCCAAGGCCGCACTGGAGGGCCGCTGGAAAAGCGCCGACACCTGGGGCGGTGTGAAGGAGGGCATGGTGCGCGTCGAGGCCTTCGGCCCCAAGCTGCCCGCTGCCGTGCGCGACGAGGTGCTGGCACGCCAGCAGCAGATGGCCCAGGGCAAGCTGCAGCCGTTTGCCGCACTCCAGGCCGACGTGAAGGACAACCAGGGCCAGGTCCGCATTCCCAAGGGCGTGCAACTGAGCGACACCCAGCTGCGCCAGATGGACTGGCTGGTGGACGGCGTGCAGGGCAGCGTGCGCTGAACGCGGCGGGCCTGCCATACTGGGGCGTGCTGCGGCAGTGGGTGGCAAATCCCTATGCCGCGGGCCCCAGGTTTGCTTGAAAATAAGGAGCATCTGGCGCGCTTTCCATATAGGGTTTGGCATGTTTCATGCATGAATTCCTGGGAAGCCCCGCGCTGACCGCCCCTGAACCCGTTTGTTGCCCCGCTCCGTGCCCATGCCCACCCAGATCTACCGCAGTGCCTTGCTCCGCTTTGCCGACGACGGCAGCCCCCTGTATGACAGCGACGGCCTGCTGGCCGTGGCACCGGATGCGCATGGGCAGCAGCGGGTGCTGGCAGCCGGCAGCTGGCAGGCGCTGCAGGCGCAGTTCGTGGGGCTGCCGGGGGCGCAGGTGGTCCACCTGCCCGGCAAGCTGCTGGCCCCGGGCTTTGTGGACATGCACATCCATTACCCGCAGACCGATGTGATCGGTGCGCCGGCCGATGGCCTGCTGCCCTGGCTGGAGCACTACACCTTCCCGCACGAGGCGCGCTTCCACGACCGGGCCTATGCCGACGGCGTGGCGCAATTTTTCCTGGATGAGCTGCTGCGCAACGGCGTGACCACGGCGCTGACCTTTGCCACCTCGCACCCCGCATCGGTGGATGCCATCCTGACGGCCGCGCAGCAGCGCGGCATGCGCATGATCGCCGGCAAGGTGCTGCAGGACCGCCACAGCCCCGATGGCGTGCGCGACGACACCGAGCAGGGCCTGATCGACACCGACACCTTGATCCAGCGCTGGCACGGCGTGGACCGCCTGGGCTACGCCATCACGCCGCGCTTTGCGCCCACCAGCAGCGAGGCCCAGCTGCGCGGCGCGGGCGCGCTGGCCGCCCAATACCCGGACGTGTGGGTGCATTCGCACGTCTCTGAAAACCTGGATGAAATCCGCTGGGTGCGCGAGCTGTACCCGCAGGCGCGCAGCTACCTGGACGTCTACCACGGCTTCGGCCTGATGCGCGAGCGCGCCGTCTACGCGCACTGTATCTGGCTGGATGCCGCCGACCGCGCCCTGCTGTGCGAGACCGGCACGGCCGCCGCCATCAGCCCCACCAGCAACCTGTTCCTGTCCAGCGGCTACTTCGATTACCTGCAGGCCGATGCCGCCGGTTTCAGGTACGGGCTGGCCAGCGACGTGGGCGGGGGCATGAGCTTTTCGCCCTTCCGCACCATGCAGGCCGCCTATGTGGTGGGGCGCGAGCAGCACAGCAAGCAGGGCCTGAGCCTCAAGCCCGGCCAGCTGTGGTGGCAGCACACCGCCGGCGCGGCGCGTGCCCTGGGGCTGGAGGGGGTGATCGGCAACCTGCAGCCCGGTTGCGAGGCCGACTTCGTGGTCATCAATCCGGCCTGCACGCCCTTGCTGGCGCGCAAGACGCAGCAGGCGCAGTCGCTGGACGAACTGCTTTTTGCCATGATCGTGCTCGGGGATGACCGGCTGATTGAGCAAACCATTGTTTCTCAAGCAAAATAGGGCCCTTGCGCTGGTTGTATAGCCGCATGGCGCTATCAAAAAACAAGCGAACAGGATTTTCCCAATGAGCATCAAGAGCGACAAATGGATCCGCCAGATGGCGGAGCAGCACGGCATGATCGAGCCCTTCGAGCCCGGCCAGGTGCGCCAGGTCGACGGCAAGAAGGTCATCAGCTACGGCACGTCCAGCTACGGGTACGACATCCGCTGCGCCCGTGAATTCAAGGTCTTCACCAACATCCACAGCACCGTGGTGGACCCCAAGAACTTCGACGAGAAGAGCTTTGTCGACATGGAAGGCGACTACTGCATCATTCCGCCCAACAGCTTTGCGCTGGCCCGCACGGTGGAGTATTTCCGCATCCCCCGCGACGTGCTGACCGTGTGCCTGGGCAAGAGCACCTACGCGCGCTGCGGCATCATCGTCAACGTGACACCCTTCGAGCCCGAGTGGGAAGGCTATGTGACGCTGGAGTTCTCCAACACCACGCCGCTGCCGGCCAAGATCTACGCCGGTGAAGGCTGCGCCCAGGTGCTGTTTTTCCAGGGCGACGAGCAGTGCGAGATGAGCTACAAGGACCGCAACGGCAAGTACCAGGGCCAGCACGGCGTGACCCTGCCGCGCACCTGAGCCGGCTGCACACGGTCTGCCCCCGCCCAGCCGACCTCCGGTCGGCTTTTTTGCGCCTGCGCTAGTCCTGGCGGCAGGCGCGGTTGCGGCCGGTGCGCTTGGCCTGGTACAGGGCATCGTCGGCGCGGCGCAGCATGTCGGTCAGGCCGTCGGCATCGCCCGCCTGCAGGCTGCTGACCCCGGCACTGGCGGTGATGTGCCCGACCTGCGGAATCGGCGTTTCCTCGATGGTCTGCAGCAGGCTGTGGCCCGTGCGCAGCGCATCCTCGCCATCGGTGTCGGGCAACAGCACCACAAACTCCTCGCCCCCGAAGCGCGCCACGATGTCCGCCTGGCGCAGGCGTTTGCGCAGCAGGTGGGCCAGGCTGGTCAGCACCAGATCGCCGGCATCGTGGCCGAACTGGTCGTTGATGTGCTTGAAGAAGTCGATGTCCAGGGTCAGCACGCTCAGCGGGCGGCCGCTGCGGATGGCCAGTGCCAGCGCCACCTGGACCTGGGTCTCGAAGCCCCGGCGGTTGAGCAGGCCCGTCAGCGGGTCGGTGCTGGCCTGGCATTCCAGCTCGGCATTCGCCTGCTGCAGCTCCAGGGTGCGGATGCGCACCTGCTCCTGCATTTCCTCGTTGGCCCGCAGCAGCTTGTGCGTCATCTCGGACAGGGCCTGGGACAGCTGGAACACTTCGCGGTTGCTGTGCAGCAGGGGAAGGCTGTCGATGTCGTGGGTCGTCTGCACGTGGGTGGCGGCCTGGGCCAGCTGTTTCAGGTCGTTGCTGACATGGCGGGCCAGGCGCCAGGCAATCCAGGCAGCGAACAATCCTGCGACCAGGCCCAGGCCCAGTGCCATCCACAGCACGCGGTTGGCGTCGGCATACGCGGTTTCCATCGGCTGGCGTGCCACGATCCACCAGCCCAGGTCGTTCTCATCACTGGGGGGCTGCAGGCGCAAGGCCGCCGTCAGATAGGGTTGGGGGCGGTCGTTCCAGGTGACCAGCTGGGGCTGGGGGGCCGCGCCGGCCATTGCTTTCGGGTAGGTCTGTCCCAGCGCCAGGTAGGGGGCGATTGCTCCGCCGGGGGCGTAGATGAGGGCGCCCGCACGGTCAAAGATGAAGATGGACTGCTGGCTGTCTTTGGCAGGGCCCTGCAGCAAGCGGTCCATCGCGATCTGCACCCAGTCCCAGTTGGCGTGGATGCCGATCACCCCCAGGCGCTTGCCGCTGTCGGACTGGTAGATCGGCGCGACGAAGTCCACCACCCGCAGGGGCTCCCCGGTCGCGCTGCGGGGCAGCAGGTTCTGCAGCAGCACGGCCGGGTGGACGTCGCTGATGTAGGGGCCCCGCAAGGCTTCCTGAAACCAGGGGCGCTCGCTGACATTGGTGCCCTGCAGCAGGCCCCCCGTGGCGTTCTGCACCTGACCATCGATGTCGGTGACACCAATCCACACGTTGTAGGGGTTCAGGTGCTGCATGCGCTGCAGCAATTGGGAGATGGAGTGGGAATCCAGACCTTGTTCCCACAGCTCGGGGGAACTGGCCAGCACCTGGGCCCTGCGGATTTGCTGCTGCAAATCCTGCTGCAGCAGGTTGCCCGCGTTGTGGGCCACGATGCCCAGCGCGGTGCCCGCCTGGTTCTGCAGCCGTGTCTTGAGGACCTCGCCCGCGATGAAGCACACGACCATGGCCAGGGCCGCAGAGAAACTGCCGAAGACCAAGGCAATCTGGGTGCGCAGGCTGCGGATCGGTGGGGGGGGCTCGACCATTGTCTGTGGCGGAACAAGCGGGAGAGTAGGGATGGCTCGGTTATACCGGTCCCGCTCCAGAAAATAAATGCAAACAGCGGCGAACTGTGCGCGAAAGCGGGATTACCCGGAGGCAGTCTGGCGGGAACCGCCTACATGCCATAGGGGGAATCGCAGCCTGGCCGTCCGCGCGGTGCTTTCCTGGCATAGCCTGCGAGCCGGGTCCACAGGCCGCTGCAGACCATGCTGGCCGTGGCCCAGATGGCATGGCGGCCGTGGCAAGGTTCGGGATTGACAGAGGGTGTGCCGGTCCGCACGGGCCTGCCCCACCGGGGAAGCCATGCCGGGTATGCTGCGCACGGGATGGCCCGCAGACGATGAGAGGAACAACCGATGAAATGGGAAGGCAATCGCCAGTCCGACAATGTGGAAGATCGCCGCGGCGACGGTGCACCGATGCTGGGAGGGCGCAGCATTGGCATCGGCACCATCGTGGTGGCCTTGATCGGCGGCTGGGTGCTGGGCATCAATCCTCTGACCTTGCTGGGCGTGCTGAGTGGCGGGGGCAGCGTGGTGCAGGCACCGGCGCCAGCCCAGGCGCCACCGGCCCATGACACCATGGCCCAGTTCGTGTCCACGGTGCTGGCCGACACGGAAGACGTCTGGGGTCCGATTTTTCAGCAAGGCGGCGGTGCCTACCGTGAGCCGCGGCTGGTGCTGTTCCGCGGTGCCGTGCCCACCGCTTGCGGCACCGGGCAGGCGGCCATGGGGCCTTTTTACTGCCCTGGTGACCAGAAGGTCTACATCGACCTGTCTTTTTACGACCAGCTCAAGAACCAATTGGGCGCGCCGGGCGATTTTGCCCAGGCCTATGTGATTGCCCATGAGGTGGGCCACCATGTGCAGCATCTGCTGGGCATCAGCGGGCAGGTGGAGCAGATGCGCGGCCGTGTCAGCCAGGTGGCCTACAACCGCCTGTCGGTGAAGTTGGAGCTGCAGGCCGATTGCCTGGCCGGGGTCTGGGCCCACCATGCCGACCAGCAGCGCCAGATTCTGGAGCAGGGGGACATCGAGGAGGCCATGAACGCGGCGGCCAAGATCGGTGATGATGCGCTGCAGCGTGCGCAGACCGGGCAGGTGGTGCCTGACAGCTTCACCCATGGCACCAGTGCGCAACGCCAGCGCTGGTTCCGCACCGGTTTGCAGTCGGGCTCCGTGCAGGCCTGTGATACCTTCTCCGCCGCCAGCCTGTAGTCCTCACGTTCGGCGGCTGCCGCGCCAGTGTGGGAGGGGACGGCCCATCCAGCTGTGAGCTACCGCCATGGAGCCGGCCTGCGTGCACTGGGCGCAACGGCTCCAATCCTGTGATCCTTGAGGTTGAAAACTGACGGAATCCGCGAGATCACGCTGGATTTAATGACCTCACAAGGTGGTTTCTGTACTCGGTGCGACAATAGCAGGCTCAATGACAAGCTCTTTTTCCTCTTTACTCTTGGCGGAGCCTCTGGCACGCGCCGTGGCCGAAATGGGCTACGAGTCCATGACCCCCATCCAGGCCCAGGCAATTCCGGTGGTTTTGACCGGCAAGGATGTGATGGGAGCAGCGCAAACCGGCACCGGCAAGACCGCTGCCTTTTCGCTGCCGCTGCTGCAGCGCTTGATGCGGCACGAGAACAGCTCGGCCTCGCCAGCGCGCCATCCCGTGCGTGCCCTGGTGCTGTTGCCTACGCGCGAACTGGCTGACCAGGTGGCGCAGCAGATTGCGCTGTATGCCAAGCACACCAAGCTGCGCAGCACCGTGGTGTTTGGTGGCATGGACATGAAGCCCCAGACCTTGGAGCTGAAAAAAGGCGTCGAGGTGCTGGTGGCCACGCCGGGGCGTCTGCTGGACCACATCGAAGCCAAGAACGTGGTGCTCAACCAGGTCGAATACGTGGTGCTGGATGAAGCCGACCGCATGCTGGACATCGGTTTCCTGCCTGACCTGCAACGCATCCTGAGCCACCTGCCCAAGGCACGTACTACCCTGTTGTTCAGCGCGACCTTCTCACCAGAGATCAAGCGCCTGGCCGGCAGCTACCTGCAAGATCCCGTGACCATCGAAGTGGCGCGTCCCAATGAGACGGCGTCCACGGTGGAGCAGCGTTTTTACAGCGCCAATGACGACGACAAGCGCCGTGCGATTTGCACCGTGCTCAAGGACCGCGGAATTCGCCAGGCGTTCATCTTCTCCAACAGCAAGCTGGGTTGTGCGCGCCTGACGCGTGCCCTGGAGCGCGATGGCTATCGCGCTGCGGCCCTGCATGGCGACAAGAGCCAGGACGAGCGTCTGAAGGCCCTGGAAGCTTTCAAGCAAGGGGAAGTCGATCTGCTGGTCTGTACCGATGTGGCGGCACGTGGCCTGGACATCAAGGATGTGCCGGCCGTGTTCAATTACGACGTGCCGTTCAACGCCGAAGATTACGTGCACCGGATTGGCCGCACGGGACGTGCCGGGGCTTCTGGCCTGGCCGTGACCATGGTCAGCAGTTCAGACACCCGGCTGGTGGCCGACATCGAGAAGCTGATCAAGAAGAAGATCAACGTCGAAGCGATTGAATTGCCGGATGCGCGCCGTTACCGCGAGCGCGATCCACGCCGGGATGTGGCTGGCCGCGAAGAGGTGCAGCGCAGCGCCTCCATGCCCAGCACACGCCCGATGCGCGGTGCCCGCCCTGTGCGCAGTGCACCGGCCGATCCTTTCTTTGACAAGCCCTACGAGGCCAGCGACGCCCACACGCCATCCTGGGATGCCGCAGGCAGCACAGGCCCCAAGGCGGTGACCCCTGGCCTGAAGACCAAGCGCAAGGTGGCTGCCCTGTTCAAGCCTGCAGGCAGCTACTGACGCTCCGTTGGCAGCAGAATGAAAAAGCCACGCTTTTTAGCGTGGCTTTTTTGTGGGTGAACGCGTGCCCGTGGCTCACCCAGGTTGCTGCGCTTGATCGCAGTGCACCTGGTGCAGTTGGCGCTCGGTGAAATCATGGCCGATTTCCATGGCGCTGAGACAGCCACCCCAGACGCAGCCGGTATCCAGTGCCATCAGGTTGGGGCGGTTGATCAATCCCAGGGTCGACCAATGGCCGAATGCGACCGTGACATCGCGTGTCCGGCGGTCCGGGCATTCAAACCATGGCACCAGGCCGACCGGTGCCGCCTCGGCCGATTCCGAACTCTCAAAATCCATGGCACCACCGGGCGTGCAAAACCGGATACGGGTCAAGGCATTCACAATCACGCGCAGGCGGTCATGGCCTGTCAGGGTGGCATGCCATTGATTCGGCGTATTGCCATACATGTGCTGCAGAAACTCTGGCAATCCCTCGCTGCGAATATGGTCGTGGACTTCCTGCGCCAGGGCTATCACGTCTTTCAGGCTCCATTGCGGTAAAACCCCGGCGTGGACCATTAACAGCTGCTGCCCCTGGGGATTTTCCAGGCACCGGGCCAAAGGTTGTTGCGCCACCCACTCCAGTAAATCCTGGCGGTCGGGGGCATCCAGAATGCTTTGCAAAGTATCGCGCCGCCCGGGTTTGCGCACCCCATGGGCACTGGCCAGCAAATGCAGGTCATGATTGCCCAGCAGGGGTTTCACCGCATCGCCATATTCCATGCAGCGGCGCAGAACGTCGGCGGAAGCCGGGCCCCGGTTGATCAGGTCGCCCAGCAGGTACAGGGTGTCGCGGCTCGGGGAAAAATCGATGTGTTGCAGCAGGCGCACCAAGGCGCTGTCGCAGCCCTGGATATCGCCAATCAAGTAAGTAGACACTTTTCGATCCGAAAAAATATTGAATGCCATCGGCCATTCAGTGACAGATGGTATCGATCTTATGGCGCTAGAGACTCACCGGGGGTGACCATGCCGTGAATCCAATCGTGAATGTGGTAAATACGTAGTTGTGAATGCGCTTCAGTTGCTGTTGCATGCTGCAGAAATGCATTGAATCATTTTCCGGGTATCTATAATCATTTTCATCAACGAAAGGATGCATGCAAATGACCTCTTACCAAGACCTGCTGAAGCAACGTGACGAACTGGAAAAACAAATCCAGGATGCCCGCAAGCGCGAGCTGATGGACGCTGTGGCCAAAGTGCGGTCGCTGGTGGCTGAATATGGGTTGACGGCCGAAGATGTTTTCCCGCCTGCGCGTGCTGCACGCAGCGGTGGTGCTGGCAGCAAGGTGCCACCCAAATATCGCCATCCTGAAACCGGGGAAACCTGGACTGGCCGTGGCAAGCCTCCAAAATGGATTCAAGACCAGGACCGCAGCCAATTTGAAATTTGATTCAAGCCCGCATCAGCGGGCTTTATTGATTTTAAATATCCCATAGATTTTTTATTTGATGCGGTTGGGGTATTTTCAAATCCGTGACCTGCGGACGCCACTAAATCCGGGGTGTGGTGCCTGCGCCGCGTTCCGCATGAATTGTGGGACCGGTTTGCTGGACGTCAGAGATTGCCGCGCCGGCTCGCCCGCTGCGCACGGTTTCGGCGCCACAATTTAGCGCATGAGAAAACAAGTATTGATTGCTGGTGGCGGCATCGCAGGGATGGCTGCCGCCCTGGGCGCATCGCACGCGGGTTGGGACGCCCGCTTGTTTGAGCGGGCGCAGGAATTCTCCGAGGTGGGGGCCGGCGTGCAGCTGGGGCCCAACGTGGTGCGCCGCCTGCAGGCCTGGGGGCTGCAGAAGGCCCTGCACGCCGTGGCGTCCGTGCCCCAGCAACTGGTGGCCCGCTGCGGCCGCAGCGGCAAGGTGCTGGCCGGCGCACCGCTGGGGCAGAGCATGGTGGACCGCTACGGTGCGGCCTATGTCACCATCCACCGCGCCGACCTGCACAGCCTGCTGTGGTATGCCGCCAGTGAGCGCGCGGATGTGTTCATCAATCCTGGCCAGGAAGTGGTGGAGGTCCTGGGCACCGAGCGCGTGACCACCATCCGCACCTCGCTGAACAAGGAGATCGAGGGGGACGCCCTGATGCTGGCCGACGGGGTGTGGAGCAAGCTGCGTGGCCCGCTGCTCGGCGATGCCAGCCGTCCCCGGGTGTCGGGCCATCTGGCGTACCGTGCGCTGCTGCCCATGGCCGATGTGCCCGCTGGCTGGCGCAGCAACGAAGTGACCGTGTGGCTGGGTCCGCACATGCATGCCGTGCACTACCCCGTGCGCCGCGGGGAGATGATGAACATCGTGGTCATCATCGAGGGCCCCGCCCCCGAGGACATGGAGCACTGGGACCACGCCGCCAATGCCCAGGCCCTGGAGCAGGCGCTGCAGGGCAGCTCCAGCATCCTGCAGGACCTGGTGCGCAGCGTGCCTGCGGCCGGCAAGGCGTGGCGCCTGTGGCCACTATCGGACCGTGCGCCCTTGCAGGGGCCCGAGGGCATGGCCCAGGGCCTGGTTGGGCTGATTGGCGATGCGGCCCACCCGATGCGCCCCTACCTGGCCCAGGGCGCGGGCATGGCCATCGAGGATGCGGCCGAGCTGCAACGCGCCCTGGCCATGGACGACCTGGATGTGGCGCTGCGGTTGCGCCGCTATGCGCTGAACCGTTGGGAGCGCAACGCCCGCGTGCAGGCGCGCTCCATCCGCAACGGCAACATCTTCCACGCCACCGGACCGGTGCGCTGGGGGCGTGACCTGTCCATGCGCCTGCTGGGCGCCCGCCTGATGGATGTGCCTTGGCTGTACCGGGGTGACGGCTCCAGCGCCAGCCTGTTGTAAATGGGCGGCGGCCCCAGGGCTGGGGCGGCTGCGGGGTTGGAACTTGGCATCGCTGGCCACGCTGCGTGGCCCGTGTGCAGGTTATCCCGGCGCACAGGGCGCAGGCCTGCGCCAGCCGTTAGCGGTGGTTCAGCGGAGGCTCAGCGGGGAGTGCCCTTGAGCAGCGGCGAGGCTGGCAGCAGGCGGTAGGCGGTGGAGGCACAGGCCAGCCACAGGGCAATCGTCAGGGCCACGGCGGTGTAGGCCTCCCAGCCCTGGCGCGTGGCCCAGGCGGCCACCACGCCGGTGAACCACTGCATCAGCGCCACGCCCAGGAACATGGACATGGTGAACAGCGACAGCGCCCGCCCGGTCATGTGGTTGGGGTAGGAGGCGCGCACGTCCGCGTACTGCAGCAGGCTGTAGCCCGACAGCAGGGCCATGGCGACCAGGGTCAGCACATTGGCCAGCGGGTGGTGCCACAGCGCCAGGGCCACGAACAGCGCGGCCATCAGCAGCGACAGCCAGCCCAGCCAGGTGCGGCGGCGCAGCGTGCCCGGGTCCAGGCGGCCAAACATGGCGGGCGTGAACAGCGAAATCAGCGACACACCGAACGCCACGTGGCCGCTGCTGACCAGGCTGAAACTGTGGCGGTCCATCAGCAGGGGCCCCAGCCACAGGCCGCGCAGCGACAGAAAGGCCGCGTAGCAGGACATGCCCAACACCAGCATGCCCCAGGTGTGGGGCAGGGTCAGCAGCTCGGCCAGGCGCACAAAGGCCTGGCCCCAGGATTCCTTGCCCGTGCTGGGCACCTGCGGCAGGCGCGGCTCGTGCACCATGGCGAAGATCAGCAGCCAGGACGCCACGCACAGCCCGCACAGCAGCCAGAAGCCACTGCGCCAGCCGCCCAGCTCCACCACCCAGGCCAGCGGGGTTCCGGTGAACAGCAGGCCCAGGCCGCCCACGCCCATGGACAGGCCCGAGAAGAAGGCAAACCGGTCGGCCGGAAAGTGGCGGGCGATGAAGATGGTGCAGGCCAGGAAGGCGGGCGAGCAGCCCACACCGATCAGCAACTGGCCTAGCATCAGCCAGCCGTAGCTGGGTGCGGCGGCCGACACGCCCGCCCCCAGCGCGGCCAGCGGGAAGGCGGTGAGCACGGTGCGGCGCAGGCCGTACAGGTCCATGCCGATGCCCATCAGCAGCTGGGCCACACCAAACGACAGGCCGAATAGCCCGGCGAACGCGCCCAGGGAGCTGGCGCTGATGCCGAAATCCTGCTGCAGCCCCTGCGCCAGGATGGCGGTGATGGTGCGAAACGCCTGGCTGAGCGCAAAACCGCTGAGCAAGGCCAGCAGCATGACCCAGAGCTGGCGGTGCGTGTGCGTCTGGGCGGTGG
>NZ_VSWF01000021.1:0-65840 GCF_009668305.1 Comamonas sp. CAH-2 | reverse complement strand
CTGCTGTACCCGCCGACCCCACCCGATCCGCAGCTGCCCGTGCAGCCGCCCCCCGCCCTGCCGCCGGACTGGCTGGCGCAGCCGCAGGCGCTGCGGCTGGTGGTGCTGGACGGTACCTGGCGCAAGAGCCGCAAGATGCTGTACCGCAACCCCGGCCTGCAGCAGCTGCCGCGCCTGGCACTGCAGGACCTGCCACCCGGGCGCTACGCCATCCGCAAGGCGCAGGCCCCGGACCAGCTGTCCAGCTTCGAGGCCGCGGCCCTGGCACTGGCCCGGCTGCATGCCTGGGAGGCCGGGCACCCGGCCTGGGCGCAGTTGCTGCAGTCCTTCGAGGCGGCCATGGCCCTGCACCAGCGCCTGCAGGCCGCAGGCCGGGCACCGCCGGGCGATTGAGACCGGGCGCGCAGCGCCGCGTGGGAGGGTTTCAACGGAAATACACAGGCCAAGCGCAGACAGCCCGGCAGCCAAGGCAGGACGTCAGGGCCTGACGGGCGCTCGCGCCCCGCGCGCAACCGACCGCGTGATCGGGCGATGGGGCTGCGGCATCAGCACTGGTAGGCCGCGACCGCCGCGCCCTGCAGGGGGTGCAGCGACAGGCCCTGGCAGCGTGCGTGCAGCACGGTGCCCTGGTCGAACTCCAGCTCCATGGTGACCACGCCCTGCAACTCGCAAGGCACGGGCAGGCGCTGGATGCGCTGGCTGTGGTGCAGCACCAAGCCCTGGCGCAAGCGCCCCAGGCTGGCACCGGGCTCCTGGGCCTCCCAGGGTTCCACCCCTTCCAGGGTCAGCAGCAACGGGGCCCAGACGACTTCCTCGCCCTCGGCGCCCAGGCCCTGGGCGTCGATCATGCGGGCCGCCGAAAACCGCAGTTGCAGGCGCCCGTCGGCCCAGGTGCATTGGGCCACTTCCGAATCGGCAAATTCAAAAAGCATGCTGCGCCTCCTGTGTCAGTGCCTGCACCAGCCAGTCCACCTCGGGTGCGGTGGGTCGGTGCAATGGCAGCAGCATATGCACCTGGAAGGCAATCGCAAACTCCAAAGGTCTGACCACCATGTCAGCGCCCGCGCAAGCGCGGGCCGTCAGCGGGTTGACGATGGCCACGCCCAGGCCGCGCTGCACCAGGGCGCAGACGGCCACGGCGCTGTGGGTTTCCAGCAGCAGTTGGCGCTCCACGCCCGCGGCGGCGAACACCGCGTCGATCTGCAGCCGGTACGGATCGTCGCGCGCCAGGCTGATGAAGGGCTGGCCGGCAAAGTCCTGCACAGCCAGCACCGGCCGGGCCACCAGCGGGTGGCGGGCCGGCAGCACCGCCACCTCGTCCATGGCCGGCAGGGACAGCACCCGCGTGCCGGGCGGGGCCTCGCCCAGCTCGGTCAGCCCCAGGTCGAAGCGCTGGGCGGCCATCCACTCCTGCAGCAGCGGCCCCTCCTGCGTGGCCACGCTGACGGCGACCGGGCCGTGGGCCGCATGCAGGCGCGCCAGGGCGCCGGGCAGCAGCGCGTGGCTCAGCGCCGGCAGGTCTCAAGCTTGATAGCGGTCTGCGCTGGTGGGACAAGGGCAGAGCCACGATTTTGCTTGAAAGTCGGCCGCCACCTGTGGCGGCGGGGCATGGCTGTGGCCTGGCGTGGCTGGCTGCGGGAGGCCGGGCGCTGTCAAGCAGGAATTTCGCATGTACTAAGTTGGAAAACTTGTTTGGATACCGCTGTTTTGGTTTTTAGGATTGGATTTCTTATATGTAAAAAGGCATGAAAAAGCAGCCATGGCTTCCCGATTCGCACCCCTCGTCCCCCAGGTTTCCGACCGCGGGTCGCTCCCCCGGCGCCAATGGCTCCAGGGGCTGGCGGCCTGCGCCGGCGCGGCCCTGCTGCCGTCCCTGGCCGTGCCCGCCCAAGCGGCCACCACCGGCCGCATCCTGGTGGGCTTCGGCGCCGGTGGCGGCGGCGATCTGGTGGCCCGCCTGCTGGCCGACCGCTTGACCGAGCGCAGCCACAAGGCCAGCAACTACATCGTCGAGAACAAGCCCGGCGCCGCCGGCAAGCTGGCGGTGGATGCGCTGCGCCAGGCGCCGCCCGACGGCAGCACCTTGCTGCTGGCGCCGCTGGTGACCCCGGTGCTGTCGCAACTGGTGTTCCGCAACCCCGGCTATGACCCGGGCAAGGACATGAAGCCCGTGGGCCTGGTGGCGCACTTCCAGTTCGCCCTGGCGGTGCCCGCCAGCCACCCGGCCAAGGACATCCCCGGCTTTGTGGCCTGGCTCAAGGCCCACCCCAAGCTGGCGAACTACGGCAGCCCCAGCCAGGGCAGCCTGCCGCACTTCTTTGGCCTGCTGCTGGGCAAGGCCGCGGGCGTGGACTTCCTGCACGTGCCCTACAAGGGCGGCACCGCCATGATCAACGACCTGATCGGCGGCCAGCTCAGCGCCGGCATCAACACGGTGCAGGAGCTGCTCAAGCAGCACGAGGCCGGCAAGCTGCGGGTGCTGGGGGTGTTCTCCACGCACCGCGTGGAGCAACTGCCCCACGTGCCCACCTTTGCCGAATCGGGCTTCCCAGAGGTGCAGGGCAGCGGCTGGTACAGCCTGTGGACGACGGCCCGCACGCCGGACGCCACCATCCAGCGCCTGAACCAGGCCCTGGGCGAGGTGCTGCAGGAAAAGCCGGTGCAGCAGCTGATGCACGACTGGGTGCTGGAGCCGCAGCACAGCCAGCCCCACGAGCTGGAGCAACTGCGCCAGGCCGACATCGCCAAGTGGCGCCCCATCCTGGCCGCCTCCGGCTTTGTGGCCGACTGAGCGCCGCCCGTCTTTTTTGTGATCACTCTCTGCCGACCATGAGCACTGCCACCACCGCGCCCAACATCGTCTTCATCCTGGCCGACGACCTGGGCTATGCCGACCTGAGCGTCTACGGCCAGCGCAACTACACCACCCCGCACCTGGACCGGCTGGCCGGCGAAGGCGTGCGCTTCACCCAGGCCTATGCGAATTCGGCCGTCTGCTCGGCCACACGGCTGGCGCTGATCACCGGCCGCTACCAGTACCGCCTGGCGGCAGGGCTGGAGGAACCCATTCCCAGCAATGCCGCGAACATCGGCCTGCCACCGGAGCACCCCACGCTGCCCTCGCTGCTGAAGGCGGCGGGCTACGACACGGCGCTGATCGGTAAGTGGCACCTTGGCCGCCCGCCGGCCTTTGGCCCGCTGCACAGCGGCTATGACCGCTTCTTCGGCAACCTGGGTGGGGTGGTGGACTACTTCACCCACAAGAACGGCGTGGGCGACGACCTGGCGCCGGACCTGTACGAGGGCACGGTGCCGGTCGAGCGCACCGGCTACTACACCTATGTGCTGGCCGACGAGGCCGAGAAGTACGTGCGCGAACGTGCGACGCAAGCGAACCCCTTTTTCCTGTCGCTGCACTTCACGGCGCCGCACTGGCCCTGGGAAGGGCCGCACGACGAGGCAGTGTCGCGCCAGCTCAAGGACCTGTTCCACTACGACGGCGGCACGCAGCGCACCTATGGCGAGATCGTCCAGGCCCTGGACGCGGCCGTGGGCCAGGTGCTGCACGCGCTGGAGGCCACGGGCCAGGCCGAGAACACCATCGTCGTCTTCACCAGCGACAACGGCGGCGAGCGCTTTTCGGACACCTGGCCCTTCGTCGGCCAGAAGACCGAGCTGCTGGAAGGCGGCCTGCGCGTGCCCACCTTGCTGCGCTGGCCGGCGCGCCTGCAGCCCCAGGTGCAGACCCAGGTGACGGCCACCATGGACTGGCTGCCCACGCTGCTGGCCGCGGCCCAGGCTCCGGAGGATGGGCAGTACCCCAGCGACGGCGTGAACCTGCTGCCGGTGCTGCAGGGGCAGCAGCCCGTGCACGCCCGCCAGCTGTTCTGGCGCTACAAGTCGCAGTCGCAGCGGGCGCTGCGCGATGGCGACTGGAAGTACCTGAAGATCAACGAGCACGAATTCCTGTTCCACGTGGTGGATGACCCGCGCGAGCGCGCCAACCTGCGCGAGCGCCAGCCCGAGGTGTTTGCCCGCCTGAAGGCCGCGTGGGAGCTGCGCAACCAGGACTTTCTGGAGATCACCCCGCAGACCTTCACGCACGGGCTCACGCCCGACATCCAGGCCGACCGCTATGTGCCCAGCCGCCTGGCGCGGCACGTGCGCAAGTAGGCCGGCCACCTCGCCCCGCGGGTGGGGCCAGGGCCTGCCCGCATCGCCGGTGCCGTCCACGGCGGCCGGCCGTGTGGGGCCCGCCAAGTTGGCAGGCAGGTGTGTGGCATGCCCCGGTGTGGGCCGGGCAGGGGCGCCGCCCAGGCGGCGGGTGCCCTTGCTTCCCGGCGTCGTGGCGCCACGGTCCGGCTCGGTGCATGAAAGTTGATAGCTGTCTGCGCAGGCATAGCAAGGGCTAAAGGCTATTTTGTGGTGTATTTCCATGCCGACGGCCGGGCCAGCAGCCGGGCCGCTATGCTTCGCCGCATGAGTGCGCATTTTTCGTTCCCGGCCCAGATCGACCTGGGCCAGCCCTTGCAGGGCGATACCGCCCGCCTGCAGGCCCGCTTGCAGGCCCCGTTGCGCGTGCTGCAGGCCCACCTCCTGGCCGAGGTGGGGCCGCTGCTGGAACGGGTGGAACAGGCCGCGCGCGAGGGCCACTGGTGCGTGGGCGGCCTGCGCTATGAAGCCGCCAGCGGCCTGCGCCCCGAGCTGGACACAGCCCCGGCCGAGGAGGGTCCGCTGGCCTGGTTTGCCGTCTACCCCGCACCGCAGGCCGATGCCCCGGCCACGCCTGCAGATGCGGCCAGCCTGCCGACGCTGGACTGGCTGCCCGACCTGGACCGCGCCGCCTTTGCTGCCGGTCTGCAGGCCATCCATGCCGGCATTGCCACCGGCCAGTACTACCAGATCAACTACACCCAGCAGTTGCGCGCCGAGGCCGCACGCCCTGTGGAGGGCGCGGCGCTGTTTGCCGCGCTGCAGCAGGCACAGCCCGGCGGCTATGCGCTGTACCTGGACATGGGCGGCGAGCAGGTGGCCTCGGTCTCGCCCGAGTTGTTTTTCGACTGGCACCAGCCCGCCACGGGCAGCGGCCCCATCCTGACCCGCCCGATGAAGGGCACGGCCGCGCGCGGCGCCACGCCGCAGCAGGATGCGGCCCAGGCGCAGCACCTGCAGACCGCGGCCAAGGAGCGGGCCGAGAACGTGATGATCGTGGACCTGCTGCGCAACGACCTGGGGCAGATCGCCGAGGTCGGCTCGGTCGAGGTGCCGCAGCTGTTTGCCGTGCAGGCCCTGCCCAGCGTCTGGCAGATGACCTCCGATGTGCGCGCCCGTCTGCCCCGGGGCACCGGCCTGCGCGAGGTGTTCACCGCGCTGTTCCCCTGCGGCTCGGTCACCGGGGCGCCCAAGCGCTCGGCCATGGCCGCCATCGCCCAGCTGGAGCCCGCGCCGCGCGGCTGGTACTGCGGCGCCCTGGGTGTGGTGCGGCCCGATGGGGCCGGTGGCCTTCGTGCCACCTTCAATGTGCCGATCCGCACGGTGGTGGTGCAGGGC
This sequence comes from Comamonas sp. CAH-2, assembly GCF_009668305.1. Lineage (NCBI taxonomy): Bacteria > Pseudomonadati > Pseudomonadota > Betaproteobacteria > Burkholderiales > Comamonadaceae > Comamonas > Comamonas sp. CAH-2. The sequence goes on along the minus strand of NZ_VSWF01000021.1, from coordinate 60,290 downwards.
CGTGCGCTGCGCTGCGGCATCGGCAGCGGCATCACCGCCGATGCCACCGAGCCCGGCGAATGGGCCGAGTGGCGCGCCAAGCGCGCCTTTGTGGAGCGAGTGAGCAGGGCGTTCGACCTGATCGAAACCCTGGCGCTGGAGGACGGGCGCTTTCGCCACCTGGACCTGCACCTGCAGCGCATGCAGGCCGCGGCGGCGCACTTTGGCTATCCCTGGAGCGAGGCCGCCCTGCAGCTGACCCTGCAGCAGGTGCAGGACACCCACCCCAGCGGCCTGTGGCGCGTGCGCCTGCAACTGGGCCGCGATGGCCTGTATGCCAGCCAGGCGGTGGTCTGCCCGCCGTCACCGCCGCAGGCCTATCTGCAGCTGGCGCCCGAGCCGCTGGCCGAGGCGCACGGCGAATTCGTGCGCTTCAAGACCACGCGCCGCGCGCACTACGAGCGCTGGGCCCCCAAGGACACCCACATCTTTGACACCATCCTGTGGAACGAGGACGGTGAAATCACCGAAGGCACGCGTGGCAATGTGGCCGCCTTGATCGACGGGCAGTGGGTCACGCCGGCACTGGCCTGCGGCCTGCTCAACGGCGTGGGTCGCCAGGTGGCACTGGCCGAGGGCCGGGTGGTGGAAGGCGTGATCCACCGCGACGACCTGCACCGGGTGCAGCAGTGGGCCTTCATCAACAGCCTGCGCGGCTGGGTGGCCTGCCAGATGGTGGGCACAGCCCCCGCGCGTTAGCCGGCCGGCGCTTGGCCGGCACAGGCCGGGTTGTTCCGGCCTGCCTGCCGGATCAACACGGGCCAGTCTTTCAAGCGTTTTGACCGCCCGGTGCTGATGCAGTCAGCGCGGAGTGCTTGAGTTTTGGTAGCGTGCAGGATTGCAATTCCGGGAGGAATCGGTGGTCGCCGGCCCAGGTTGTCACGCCCAATGCCCGCTGCATCCATCGCAGCGTTCTGGTCATGAAGGCTGTAACAGGCGTAGGGCGCGCTCTTCTAAGGGGTGCGCCCGGACGTCCTCCCGGGCTCAGCATCCACCGCAGCGGCGCTGCGCCACGGTCTGCATCGCGTCCGCGGGCAGCGCCCAGGCGGCCACGCCGCGCACCACATCACCGATCACCAGCACGCTGGGGCTGCCCAGGGCCTCGTCCGCCAGGGTGGCGGGCAGTTGCGCCAGGGTGGTGATGGCGTGGCGCTGCTGGGGCAGGCTGGCGTGCTGGATGATGGCCGCCGGGGTGTCGCCGGGCAGGCCGCCGGCCTGCAGTTCCTGCGCCATGTCGGCCGCGCCACTGACGCCCATGTAGACCACCAGGGTCAGCTTAGCGGCCTGGGCCGTGGTGGCCAGCTGGCGCCAGTCGGTGCCGGCGTCGCCGGGCTTGGCGTGGCCGGTGATGAATACCACGCCGTGGGCGTGGTCGCGGTGTGTCAGCGGGGCGCCCAGGGCGGTCAGGCCGGCCAGGCCGGCGGTGATGCCGTTGATCACCTGCACCTCGACCCCGGCGGCACGCAGGTGTTCCACCTCCTCACCGCCCCGGCCAAAGATGAAGGGGTCGCCCCCCTTGAGGCGCACCACGTTCTCGCCCTCGCGCACGGCCAGCAGCATGAGTTTTTCGATGAAGGCCTGGGGCGTGCTCTTGCAGCCGCCGCGCTTGCCCACGTCGATGATGCGGGCCGTGGGCGCGGCATGGGCGACGATGGCGGGCGACACCAGGTCGTCCACCAGCAGCACGGTGGCGGCCTGGATGGCTTTCAGGGCCTTGAGGGTCAGCAGCTCCGGATCGCCGGGGCCGGCCCCCACCAGGGTGCAGCGGCCGGTGGCGGGCAGGGTGAAGGTGGCATCGGTGCTCATGGCTGTTCTCCTGGGGGAATTTGGCGCGCCAGCTGGCAGATGTGCGCGACCTGCCGGGCAATGGCCTCGGGGACAGGAAGGCTTCCTGCCAGCACCTGGCGCGTGTAGTCGGCGGTGCTGGCCACGTCGATGGCGGTGGGCAGGCCGTCGATGGCGCTGGCCGTACCGGGCTGTTGCTCATCCAGCACCTGGTGTACGCCGGCCACGAAGCCGTCGTAGCGCGGCAGGCGGCGCGGGTCGGCCACGACCTCGCCCTCCAGCCCGCGCGACAGCAGGGCGTACAGGCCCAGGCCCTCGCAGGTGGCCCGCAGCGTGTCCAGGTACTCGGGGTGGGTGTAGCTGCTGACGATCAGGGCTGGACCGGCGCAGGGGTTCATCAGCTTGACCACGCTGTGGCCCGGGTTGCGCAGGCCGATGACGGCGCGCGTGGCCAGCAGGCGGGCCAGCCCGGGGTGCAGCAGGTCGGTGGCGATGTGGGCCACCTGGCCGGGCGCCACGGCGCCGGGCGTGGTCTGGGCCGCCATGCCCAGGGCCTCAAGCACGTCCGAGGCCAGCACGCGCCGGGCCTCGGTGCGCATGCCGTGCAGCAGCACGGGCAGCCCTTCACGCGCCAGCAGCAGGGCCAGCAGCGGCGTGAGCACCGGCAGCCGCCGCGCGCCGTTGTAGCTGGGCAGCACCACCACGGGCTGGGGGCCGGCCGGCACGGTGTGCAGACGGGCGTGCACGGCATCCAGAAAGCCGCACATCTCCTCGGCGGTCTCGCCCTTGATGCGCATGGCGATGCAGAAGGCGCCGACCTCCAGGTCGCCGACCTGGCCGTCCAGCACCTGGCCGAACAGGTCCTGGGCCTGGTGGCGGTCCAGGGCCTTGGCGCCGCGCGCACCGCGGCCGATTTCCTTGAGGTAGTGGCTGATGGGCATGGCAAGACCTCCGTTCAGGCGCTGTGGGTCGCGTGCTGCTGCACCATCTGGCGCAGCCGTGGCAGGCAGGAGCCGCATTCGGTGCCGCAGCGCAGCGTGTCCTGCAATTGGGGCACGGAGTGCAGGCCGCTGTCCAGGGCCTGGGTGATGGCCTGTTCGTTCACGCCCAGGCAGGTGCAGACCAGGGCGGCGGGCGCAGCGGGCAGGCCCTGGGCGGGCGGCGCCTGCGGGCGCAGCAGGGCGTGGCCCGGCAGAGACAGCGGCTGCGCGCTGTGCAGCAGCGGCAGCAGCCAGTGCCCGGCATCGGAGGGGCCGCACAGCACCAGGGCCTGCAGCCAGGTTTGCTGCTGCGCATGCTGCAGCACCAGGCTGCGGCGGTGCTGGCGCTGGGCATCGGCATAGCGCAGCACTTCGGCCCCTTCCAGGCCCAGCAGGGCATGGACCTGCTGCACCAGGGCCGCATCGGGTGGCGTGGCGCTGGCTGCGCGCAGCAGCACCCCCTGGCGTGCGGGGCTGCTGGGCGCCCCCGGCGCGGCAAACGGCACGCAGCTGGCAAAGTCCCACTGCGGCAGCAGCGCGGCCAGGGCCTGGCGCACGGCCAGCAGGCGTTCCTCGGGCAGCCAGGCCGCAGCCAGCAATTGCCAGGGCAGCTCCACCGCCTGCACGCTGACGGCGGCGTGCTTGAGTTCCGGCTGCTTCGACTGGGGGCAGAACGCCGGCGTGGTCACGGCGTTCACGCCGCCCACGGCCTGGCCGTCGCGGCTGCACCCGCCCAGGTATTCGCTGCCCCAGTGCATGGGCAGGTAGACCTGGGACAGGCCCAGGCCGGCATCGGCCTGCAGCGGCACGACCAGCTGGCCGTGGCGGCTGCGCACGGCGACCAGCTGGCCGGGCTGCAGGCGCTGGCGCTCCATGTCCTGCGGGTGCATCTGCAGCACGGGTTCGGGCGCGTGGGCCATCAGGCGGGCCAACTGGCCGGTGCGGCTCATGCCATGCCATTGGTCGCGCAGGCGGCCGGTGTTCAGGCTGAAGGGAAAGCGCGCGCTGCGCGGTTCGGCCACGGGCTGCCAGGGCTGGGCGGCAAAGCGGGCGCGGCCATCGGCCGTGGGGAAGATGCCCTCGGCATACAGGCGGGCCTGGCCTTGCTGCGCGCCTTCGGGCAGCGGCCACTGCTGCGGGCCGGCGCGGTCCAGCAGTGCCCAGGACAGGCCGGTGATGTCCAGGTCGCGCCCACGGGTGCTGGCGCGGTGCTCGTTCCAGATCTGCTCGGCGCCCAGCTCGGCGTGCTGGGTGTCATAGGCAAACAGGCTGGGCCGACCGGGGCGCAGGCGGGCCTCCAGGCGCTGGGCGATCTGCGCGGCAATCTGCCAGTCGTGCCGGGCCTGGCCCAGCGGGGGCACGGCGGCGCGCACGCGGGAGATGCGGCGTTCGCTGTTGGTGACGGTGCCCAGCTTCTCGCCCCAGGTGGTGGCGGGCAGCAGCAGGTCGGCGTAGGCGGCGGTGGCCGTGGTGGCGAAGGCGTCCTGCAGGATCACGAACTCCGTGCGCTGCAGTGCGCGGCGCACGGTGGCCTGGTCCGGCAGGCTGTGGGCGGGGTTGGTGCAGGCGATCCACAGGGTCTTGATCTGGCCGTCGGCCGCAGCCTCAAACAGTTCGATGGCGGTCTTGCCGGGCTGGGCGGGCACATCGTCCACGCCCCACAGGGTGGCCACCTCGGCCCGGTGATCGGGGTTGGCCAGGTCGCGGTGGGCGCTGAGCAGGTTGGCCATGCCGCCCACTTCGCGCCCGCCCATGGCATTGGGCTGGCCGGTCAGCGACAGCGGGCCGGCGCCCGGCTTGCCGATCTGGCCCGTGGCCAGGTGAAGGTTGATCAGCGCGGCGTTCTTGGCCGTGCCGCTGCTGCTCTGGTTCAGGCCCTGGCAGTACAGGCTGAGCGTGGGCGCACGCTGCAGCCCGTCGGTGGCCGCACCGCCCAGCGCAAACCAGCGTGCGGCCTGCAGCAGATCCGCCGCGCTCAGGCCGCAGTCGCGCGCCACACGCTCGGGCGTGGCTTCGCGCACCAGGGCCTTGAGGGCATCGAAGCCGCAGGTGTGGCGTTCGATGTAGCCGCTGTCGATCCAGCCTTCCCACAGCATGGCGTGCAGCATGCCGTGGAACAGGCGCACATCGCTGCCGGGCTGCAGGGGCAGGAACAGGTCGGCGATCTCGGCGGTCTCGGTGCGGCGCGGGTCGGCGACGATGATCTTGAGCGCCGGATTGGCGGCCTTGGCGTCCTCGATGCGCCGAAACAGCACGGGGTGGGCCCAGGCCGTGTTGCTGCCGGTGATGAACAGGCAACCCGCGTGCTGCAGGTCGTCGTAGCAGGCCGGGGGCGCGTCGGCCCCCAGCGTGGCCTTGTAGCCGGCGACGGCGCTGCTCATGCACAGGCGCGAGTTGGTGTCCAGGTTGTTGGTGCCGAGCAGGCCCTTGGTCAGCTTGTTGAAGACGTAGTAGTCCTCGGTCAGCAACTGGCCGCTGGCGTAGATGGCCACGGCATCCGGGCCGTGCTGCTGCACGGTATCAGCGATGCGGGTGGCGGCGAGATGAAGCGCCGCATCCCAGGCCAGGGGCTGGGGCGTGGCACCGCGCTGGGCGCGCTGCAGCGGCTGCAGCAAGCGGGTCTGCGGGGCCAGCGCAGCAGCGGCGGTCAGGTGCAGGCTGTTGCCCTTGCTGCACAGGCGACCGAAGTTGGCGGGGTGGTCCGGGTCGCCGCGCACGCCGGTGATCTGAGCCCCCTCGGACTGGATGATCACGCCGCAGCCGACGCCGCAGTACGGGCAGGTGGAACGGGTTTCGGTCATGGCGAGAATTTCCAGTGTTTGAGGGCTTTGGCGCAGGCGGGGCGGGCGCAGGCAGCTATGGTTTCAGGCAGCGGGTGCGCAGCGGCGCGCCGGCCCGGCGATGGGGCGTGCCAGGTCGGTGGCCTTGGTGGCCAGCTCGGCCGCATCCAGGTAGACCATGCCGTCCTGCACCTGCACGGCAAAGCCGGGGGTGCAGCCTTCGTCGGGCGCGGCGGCCTGGCCGTCGCACAGGCCGATGGTCCAGTTGTGCATGGGGCAGGCCACGCTGCGGCCGAACACGATGCCCTGCGACAGCGGGCCGCCCTTGTGCGGGCAGCGGTCCAGCAGGGCGAAGACTTCGTTGTCCGCATTGCGGAACAGGGACACGTCCAGCCCCTGGGGGCGGGCGACGCGGCGGGCGCCGAGGACCGGGATGTCGTCGACGGCGCAGATGGCTTGCCAGGTGGTCATAGCTATTCCTTTGGGAGCTTTTGGCGCTCGTGGGTATTGGGCTGAATGGCGATTGGGTGCTGCATCACGCGGTGACTGCCTGGCCTGCGGGCAGGGCGGGAAGGATGGGAATCACGCGCTGGAACTGGCGCGCATCGACATGCGCCTTGTCCAGCTCGAACCAGGGGTCGGGCTCGCCATCCAGCGCAAACTGCAGCTGGGCCCACAGGGCCTGGCGGCCGGCCGCGTCGTCCAGGATGCGGCGCTTGACATAGTCCAGGCCCACGCGGTGCACGTAGTGCACGGTGCGCTCCAGGTACCAGCCTTCCAGGCGGTACAGCTGCATGAAGGCGCCCGTGTACTCCAGCACCTCCTCGGCGGTCTTGAGCTTGGTGAAGAAATGCGCCACCTCGGTCTTGATGCCGCCGTTGCCGGCGATGTGCATCTCCCAGCCGCTGTCCACGCCGATGATGCCCACGTCCTTGATGCCCGATTCCGCGCAGTTGCGCGGGCAGCCGCTGACGGCGAACTTCACCTTGTGCGGGGCGTACATGCGCCACATGGCGCGCTCCAGGTCCTTGCCCAGCTGGGTGCTGTCCTGGGTGCCCATGCGGCACCATTCGCTGCCCACACAGGTCTTCACCGTGCGCAGCGCCTTGGCGTAGGCGTGGCCGCTGGGCATGCCGATGTCGTTCCACACGGCCTGCAGGTCTTCCTTCTTCACGCCCAGCAGGTCGATGCGCTGGCCGCCCGTGACCTTGACGGTGGGGATCTGGTACTTGTCCACCGCGTCGGCGATGCGGCGCAGCTCGCTGGCCGTGGTCTCGCCGCCCCACATGCGCGGGATCACGCTGTAGGTGCCGTCTTTCTGGATGTTGGCGTGGCTGCGCTCGTTGATGGCGCGGCTTTGCGGGTCATCCTGGGCCTCCTTGGGCCAGGCGCTGACCAGGTAGTAATTCACGGCCGGGCGGCAGGTGGCGCAGCCATTGGGCGTGCGCCATTCCAGGTGGCGGAAGACCGCGTCCGTGGTCAGCAGGTGGTGCTGGGCGATGGCCTCGCGCACCGCCTGGTGGCCGTGGCTGGTGCAGCCGCACACGGCCTTGGTCTTGGGCGTGGCGGAGTAGTCGCCGCCGGCGGTGAACATGATGATCTGCTCCACCAGCCCGGTGCACGAGCCGCAGCTGGCGCTGGCCTTGGTGTGCTTGCGCACCTCGTCCAGCGTGAACAGGCCTTTTTCCTGGATGGCCTTGCAGATGGCGCCCTTGGTCACGCCGTTGCAGCCGCAGACCTCGTCGCTGTCGGCCATGGCCGAGGCCTTGCTGTGCCCTTCGTGGCCGGTGTCGCCGATGTTGGACTCGCCAAACATCAGCCGGTCGCGCAGGTCGGCGATGGAGCGGCCTTCGCGGAGCAGCTTGAAGTACCAGCTGCCGTCCACCGTGTCGCCATACAGGCAGGCGCCGACCAGCTTGTCGTTCTGAATCACCAGTTTCTTGTAGACGCCGCCGCCGGGGGCAGAGGGGTCGCGCAGCACGATTTCTTCGGTGTCCGCGCCGCCCTGGAAGTTGCCGGCCGAAAACAGGTCGATGCCGGTGACCTTGAGCTTGGTGGAGGTCAGCGAGCCCTGGTAGCGCCCGATGCCCCATTCGGCCAGGTGGTTGGCCAGCACCTTGCCCTGCTCGAACAGCGGGGCCACCAGGCCATAGGCCACGCCGCGGTGGGCGGCGCATTCGCCCACGGCGTAGATGCGCGGGTCGGTCACGGTCTGCAGCGTGTCGCTGACCACGATGCCGCGGTCCACATGCAGGTGCATGCGCTGCGCCAGCGCGGTGCTGGGGCGGATGCCCACGGCCATCACCACCAGGTCGGCCGGCACCTCGCTGCCATCCTTGAAGCGCACGGCGCGCACGCGGCCGCCCTCGCCCGCCAGCAGTTCCTGGGTCTGGGCCTGCATCAGAAACTGCATGCCGCGCTCGGCCAGCGACTGCTGCAGCATGCGGCCGGCCACATCGTCGAGCTGGCGCTCCATCAGCCATTCGTTGGCGTGCACCACCGTCACCTGCATGCCGCGCTTCATCAGGCCGTTGGCGGCCTCCAGCCCCAGCAGGCCGCCGCCGATGACCACGGCGTGGCGGTAGCGGCTGGCCGCGTCGATCATGGCCTGGGTGTCGGCAATGTCGCGGTAAGCCAGCACGCCCTGCAGGTCGTGCCCCGGAATCGGCAGGATGAAGGGGTTGGAGCCCGTGGCCAGCACCAGGCGGTCATAGGGTGCGCTGACCTGGCGGCCTTCGGCATCCACGCCGTGCACCAGCCGGCGCACGCGGTCGACCTCGGTCACCGTGACCCCGGCATGCAGGGTGATGCCGTGCTCCTGGTACCAGGCCCAGTCGTTGAGCACGATCTCGTCGAGCGTCTGCTCGCCCGCCAGCACGGGCGACAGCAGGATGCGGTTGTAGTTGGGATGGGGTTCGGCGCCGAAGACGGTGATCTCGTACAGATCGGGTGCGATCTTCAGCAGCTCTTCCAGGGCGCGCACACCGGCCATGCCGTTGCCCACCAGCACCAGTTGGGATTTTTTCATCGTGCCCCCAAGGCAGTTCGCCAAAACAAAAAGGCGTCCACACGCGGGGCGGGCCAAAGGCCTGCTGCGTGGGGACGCCGTCGTCCTGCGAGACTGGTGCACCGTTGCACGCGCCCCGCACGCGGCCTGCATCGGCCGCAGGCTAGCTATGCAAGCTGCGTGCCAGGATGACGGGCCCAGCGTTGCGTCTCCGGGGGCGTGGCGCAGGTGCTCTCCTCAGGGGGCACCTGGGCTGGTGGCCCGCACGCCGGGCTGCGCCGCGTTGGGGCAGGGCTGCACCATGCTGGGGGGCGCCGAGCGCCGGTGTGCTCAGCACGGCGCAGGGGCAAGCGCCGGTGGACGACAGGGACATGGGGATAAAGCCCGGTTGCATGGCGCCCCCGGATGGGCTGAAATGGTTTTTCACATCTGTGTTTTTTGCCCGGAGCTGTTCCATGACCACTGTTGCAGAGATCCTCAAGTCCAAGACCTCCAGCCTGGTGTTTGCCATCGCCCCGACGGCGACGGTCTATGAGGCCCTGCGCCTGATGGCCGAGCAGGGCATCGGCTCGCTGCTGGTGAAGAGCGGCGAGACCATCGTCGGCATCTTCACGGAGCGCGACTACGCGCGCAAGATTGCGCTGATGGGGCGGACGTCGGTACAGACGCGGGTGAGTGACGTGATGACCACCGCGGTGCTGTTCGTGCAGCCCAGCCAGACCAGCGAGGAGTGCATGCAGCTCATGACCAGCAAGCGCCTGCGCCACCTGCCCGTGGTGGACAACGGCCAGCTGGTGGGCCTGGTCTCCATCGGGGACCTGGTCAAGGACATCATTTCCGAGCAGAAATTCATCATCGAGCAGCTCGAGCACTACATCAACGGCGGTGGCCGCTAGGCCGGAAATCGCCCCCTGCGCGGCGGCGCCGCTTCCTTCTCTCGGATGGCTTTGCAATTCGGCAAGGCGGATGCCGCCAGCGTGGCGGTGTGGCCCTGGCGCGGCGGCCTTGCTCTGAGGCACGCCGGTATTGTGCGCACCGCGGCGCAAGGCGAAGAGGCAAAAAAGCCCCGACGGCGTGCCGTCAGGGCTTGATGGGCGGTGGCCGGGTCAGGCGGCCTTTTCGACGTGCCCCTGGCGCGTGTAGAGGAAATCGATCACGGCCTTGCGGCAGCGCTGGTACTCGCGGTCCTCGGCCAGGGCGACCCGCTGGCGCGGGCGCGCCAGTGGCACGTGCAGCACTTCGCCGATGGTGGCGGCCGGCCCGTTGGTCATCATCACGATCTTGTCGGACAGCAGCACGGCCTCATCCACGTCATGGGTCACCATGACCACCGTGCTGTGCGTGCGCGCCACGATCTCCAGCAACTCGTCCTGCAGCTTGGCGCGCGTCAGGGCGTCCAGCGCGCCGAAGGGCTCGTCCATCAGCAGCACCTGGGGTTCCATGGACAGGGCGCGGGCAATCCCCACACGCTGCTTCATGCCGCCCGAGATCTCGCCCGGGCGTTTCTGCGCGGCATGGCCCAGGCCGACCAGCTCCAGGGCCGCATCGGTGCGGGCCTTGAGCTGGGCCTTGTTCTCGCGGGCGCCAAACACGCGCTCCACCGCCAGGTGCACATTGCCCCAGCAGGTCAGCCAGGGCAGCAGCGAGTGGTTCTGGAAGACCACGGCGCGCTCGGGCCCCGGGCCCTTGATCTCCTTGTTGGCGCACAGCAGGGCGCCGGCCGTGGGCGTGGTCAGCCCGGCGATCAGGTTCAGCAGCGTGGACTTGCCGCAGCCGGAGTGGCCGATGAGGCTGACGAACTCGCCCTTGGCAATCTGCAGGTGGATGCCCTGCAACGCGGGAAACAGGCCCTTGGCGGTCTTGAAGGTCTGCTCCACGCCCTGGATCTCGAGGTACTTGGTGGACAGCGATGCGTTCATGATTTCACCTCTTCGAACGTGAAGGCCGAAGCCAGCTTGACCAGGGCCCACTCCAGCAGCAGGCCGACGATGCCGATCACGAAGATGGCAATGATGATGTTCTTGACGTTGAGGTTGTTCCACTCGTCCCACACCCAGAAGCCGATGCCCACGCCGCCGGTCAGCATCTCGGCCGCCACGATCACCAGCCAGGCCGTACCCACGGCCAGGCGCACGCCAGTCAGCAGGTAGGGCAGCACGGCCGGGAACAGGATGGTGGTGGCGATCTTCCACTCCGACAGGTTCAGCACCCGTGCCACGTTCATGTAGTCCTGGGGTACGCGCTGCACGCCGACGGCGGTGTTGATCACCATGGGCCAGATGGAGCAGATGAAAATGGTCCAGATGGCGGCCGGGTTGGCCCCCTTGAACACCAGCAGGCCGATGGGCAGCCAGGCCAGGGGCGAGACCGGGCGCAGCAGGCTGATCAGCGGGTTGACCATGCGCGACAGGAAGCTGAAGCGCCCGATCACAAAGCCCAGCGGAATGCCGACCAGCGCCGCCAGCCCAAAGCCCAGGGCCACGCGCTGCAGCGAAGCCAGCACATTCCAGCCCACGCCCTGGTCGTTGGGGCCGTTGCGGTAGAAGGGATCGCTGAAGACCTCGACGGCCTGGGCCCAGGTGGCCTGCGGCCCGGGGATGGACTGGCCGGTGCTGCTGGCCACCACGGACCACAGGCCGATCAGCAGCGCCAGGCCCAGGGCCGGCGGCAAGGCCCAGGCCAGCAGGGCCTCCAGCCGCCTGCGTGCACCGGGACGGACGGGTGCGGTGGCGGTGGGTGTCAAGGGTTTTTCGGCTTTGGACAAGGTACTGCCTGCGCTGGTAGCTATGGATTTTGGGGAGGTGTGCAGGGCGTCGCCGGGGGCAGAACGCTCACGCGGGGAGTGGAAGACGGCGCTGACCATGGGGGTTCTCCGTTAGCGTGGTGGCCTCAGGCCTTGATCTTGAAACTGTCGGCGTACTGGGCGGGGTTCTTGCCATCCCACACCACACCGTCCATGAGCTTGCTGCTGCGCATCGCGTCCTTGGGCACGGCCACCTTGAGCTGGCTGGCCGCCTGGGTGTACAGGTCGATGCGGTTGATCTGCTTGGCCACGGCCAGGTAGTCGGGGTGGCTCTTGAGCAGGCCCCAGCGCTTGTGCTGCGTCAGGAACCACATGCCATCGCTCAGGTAGGGGAAGTTCACCGCCCCGTCGTTGAAGAACTTCATGTGGTGGGGGTCGTCCCAGGTCTTGCCCAGGCCGTTCTGGTAACGCCCCAGGATGCGCTGGTTGATGGCGTCCACGCTGGTGTTGATGTAGGACTTCTGGGCCACGGTTTCGGCCATCTTCAGCTTGTTCTGCAGGCTGGCGTCGATCCAGCGGCCGGCCTCCAGGATGGCCATGATCACGGCGCGGCAGGTGTTGGGGTACTGGTTGGCAAAGTCCCCTGTGGCGCCCAGCACCTTCTCGGGGTGGTCCTTCCAGATGTCCTGCGTGGTGTTGGCGGTGATGCCGATGCCGTCCATGATGGCGCGGTGGTTCCAGGGTTCACCCACACAGAAGCCGTCCATGTTGCCCACGCGCATGTTGGCCACCATCTGTGGGGGCGGCACGGTGATCAGCTTGGCGCCCGACAGCGGGTTGATGCCGGCGGCCGCCAGCCAGTAGTGCATCCACATGGCATGGGTGCCCGTGGGGAAGGTGCCGGCAAAGGTGTAGTCGCGCGGGTTCTGGGCCATGGCCTTGGCCAGGCTGGGGCCGTCCACGGCGCCCTTGTCGGCCAGGGCCTTGGACAGGGTGATGGCCTGGCCATTCTGGTTCAGGCCCATCAGCACGGCCATGTCCTTCTTGGGGCCACCCACGCCCAGGTGCAGGCCATAGACCAGGCCGTAGAGCACATGGGCAAAGTCCAGCTCGCCATTGACCAGCTTGTCGCGCACGCCGGCCCAGCTGGCTTCCTTGCTGGGGACGATGGTGACGCCGTACTTCTTGTCCAGCCCCAGCACCGAGGCCATGACCACGCTGGCGCAGTCGGTCAGCGGGATGAAGCCGATCCGGACCTCTTTCTTTTCCGGAGCGTCGGAGCCGGCGGCCCAGACGCCACCATGGCCCAGCTGGGTGAACAGGGCGGTGCCTGCCGCCGCTCCTGCGGCCTGGCGCAGGAACTGGCGGCGCGAGGCCTGAGGATCGGCGGGGCGGTGTGGGGCGAGCTGTGCCATGGAGGGCTCCTTGAATGCGTGGGCAAAACCGAAAGACGGTCCCGCCAAGCACAACGGCGTCCCGATCCTTCCTGCAGGCAGGGGATGGGGACGCCGTTGTCCATAGGGGGGAATGGGTGGATCCCTGACCGCCTTTGGCCGAGATTCGCCAAGCAAGAAGCAGAAACTGTGCCAGCTGCCACCGGCCCTGGATGTCCCAGGCAGGGCGGCCCGGTGCAGCCCCGTGTAGCCCATGCGGTTGCTGCAATGCAGCAAAGTGGTGCCGACACAGCCTGTTTTTGGTGCGTGGCCGCCCGCATGCCCCGGGTGTGCGGGCGGCAGGCGCTGCCGGGCTCAGCCGGTGTGGCCGGGCAGGGGCAGCAGGTCGGCCATGGCCAGCATGGCTTCGGCCACGTCGATGAGGCGGCGGTTCTGGTTCATCGCCGTCTGGCGCAGCAGCTTGTGGGCCTCGGCCTCACTCATGCCGCGGTGGGTCATCAGCAAGCCCTTGGCGCGCTCCACGGTCTTGCGCTCGGTCAGCGCCGTGCGCACGGTCTCCAGCTCATGGTGCATGGCCTGCAGGCGCAGCGACTGCTCCTGCACCAGGGCCATCACGGACTGGCCCAGCTGGGGCGCGTAGTCGGTGCCGGGGCGCAGCACCAGGCTGGTGTTGGAGGTGCTGAAGAAGTCCGGCAGGGCCCCGGCCGCATCGCTGGCGCTGTGCAGCATGCTTTGCGGGTGGGCCAGGGCCGCCTGGGCGGCCTGCAGCTGGGTGTGGCAGCGCTGCAGCAGCTCGTCGGCCAGCGTGGTCTCGATCTCGTACATGGTGTCCATGCGCAAGGTGCAGGCGTCAAACCAGATCTCGCCCAGCTCCATGTCCAGCGGGGCGTCGGCGGGTGAGGTGCAGCCGATGCGGCGCAGCCGCTCGATGGTGGTCAGGTGGGGGCTGTGCATGCAGGCGGCCTGCCACAGGGCCAGCGGGGTGGCGGGGGCGCATTCGGTAAAGACCTGCAGGCAGCGCTCCTGCGAGTCGATCAGGTGCAGCCAGTGCTGCTGGCGGGTGGCGGTGCTGGTGCCGCTGCTGAAGACCGTGGCGCCGGTGGCGCGTTCCTGGCCGGCCAGCTCCTTGCCCTGCATGAAGTGCAGCATGGCAATCAGCAGGCGCGAGATGTCGGGGTGGGTGGCGCTGTCGGCGGCCTCGAAGACCACGGCCAGCAGGCCAGCGATCAGGCGGATGTAGGCCTGGGTGGCGGCATCGGGGCTGAGGTCCAGCGCGGCGATGCGGGCGCGCAGCGCCGGCAGTGCATCCAGCCCCTGCAGCACATAGGCAATGTGGTTGCACAGGCGCGCGCCATGGCTGCCGCGCAGCGCCTGCAGGTCCAGGGTGTCCAACACGCTGCGCAAGGAACGTGCGCTGTGCGTGCTGGCCTGGACCTGGGTGTGCAGGGCCTGGCGGGCGCGCTGGCCGTGGCTGGCCAGCAGGATGTTCGACAGGCCGCGCTCTTTCTGCAGTGCATGGATCAACTCGCCCAGCTGGCGCACCAGGGTGCTGGTGCGCTGCAGCCGGTGCAGTTCGTCAATTTCGCATTGCCGGGCGGCAATCAGGTAGTGCAGGGCAGTGGACATGGTGGTCACGGCAGGGCGTCAGTGCCTGCTGCCATGCAAATCGCATGCCGCCCTGCTGCGGCGGCCCGGGCAGGGCTTAGAGCTTGCCCTTGAAGTAGCTGGGCTTGTCCATGTCCACGATGTCGACGCTCAGCTGCACTTCCAGGCCGGCTTGCGCAGGAATCACGGACTTCAGCACCGCGGCGATGCGGTCGGACAGCTCTTTCTTGACTTCGGCCGTACGACCGGCCATCAGGCGCAGTTCCACGTGGGCGAAGGCGCGGCCGGCGCTGTTCAGGCCGATGCGGTAGTGGCTCACCTGGGCGATGCGGGTCTTGACATCGGCCTCGTCGCTGACGGTGGGGTGGCCGCAGACGGTAGCGTTGAGCGCTTCCATCAGGGCGGCTTCGTTCAGGCCTTGCAGGTTGTTGGTGTATTCCACATACATATGGGGCATGGTGTATCTCCTGGAATTGAGGGGGCAAAAGTTGGCGCTCATTGTGCCTCGGCGGCAGGCCCCCGATCGGCCAAGACCTCCAAGACCTCCAAGGCATCCACGAGGGCGGCCACATCCGCAGCCGTGTGCGCGGCCGACAGGGCGATGCGCAGGCGCGCCGTGCCCGTCGGCACGGTGGGCGGACGGATGGCAGGTACCCACAGGCCGCGCTGGCGCAGGCCCTCCATCAGCGCCAGGGCGGCGCCGTTGTCGCCGATGACCAGGGCCTGGATGGGCGTGTCCGAGGGAAGCAGGCGCCAGCCGGTGCGCGCCAGCAGCGGCTGCAGCCCCGTGCGCAGCTGCTGGATGCGGGCCTGCAGCTGCGCACGCAGGGCATCACCGTCTGCGATGACCCGCAGGCTGGCCTGCAGCGCGCGCGCCAGCAGGGCCGGTGCGGCCGTGGCGAAGGTGTAGCTGCGTGTGGTCTGCAGCAGCCATTCGATCAGGTCTTCGCTGCCTGCCACCAGCCCGCCCGCCGCGCCGGCAGCCTTGCTCAGCGTGGTCATGTACAGCACGCGCGGGCTGGCGTGGGCGCCCGTCAGTCCCGCGGCGGCCAGGCTGCCCCGGCCTTGCGGGCCGCGGATGCCCAGGCCGTGCGCGTCGTCCAGCATCAGCAGGGCGTCATGGCGTTCGCACAGGGCCAGCAGGCCGGGGATGTCGGCCACATCGCCATCCATGCTGAACACGGCATCGCTGACCACCAGCTTGCGGGCGCAGGGGCTGGCTGCCAGCAGAGCCTCCAGGGCGGCCAGGTCGCCATGCGGGTAACGCTGGATGCTGGCGCGCGACAGGCGGCAGCCGTCGATCAGGCTGGCGTGGTTCAGCGCGTCCGAAAAAATGCCATCGCCCGCACCGACCAGGGCCGGGATGACGCTGGCATTGGTGGCAAAGCCGGCATAGAAATACAGCGCGCGCGGCAGCTGCAGAAACTGCGCCAGATCGTGTTCCAGCGCTGCATTCGCCGTGCTGTGGCCGCTGACCATGGGCGAGCCGCCCGCGCCCACGCCAAAGTGCAGCGCCGCATCGCGCGCGGCCTCGATCAGCGCCGGGTGCAGGGCCAGGCCCAGGTAGTCGTTGCTGCAGAACTGCAGCATGGGCTGGCCGTTGACGGTGATGTGTGCGCCCTGCTGCGGCGCCACGGTGCGGCGGGTGCGGCGCAGTTGCTGGGCATCCAGCGCCGCCAGCTGCCGGGGCAGGGCCTGCAGCCAGGAGGTGGGGGACAAGGTGTTCATGGCTGGGAGTCCTTTCGAGCAGCCGCTGCCCCTGTGGGGCACGGCGACCGCACGCCGTGGTGGGTGTGGGAAGGAGTTGTCATTGCCACGCGAGGGGCAGTTGGACGGGGACGACGCGCGCATCGGGCTGCGCTTGCCAGGGAATGTCGGCCAGCAGTGGCGCACCCAGGTGCTGGCGCAGGTAGGCCAGGTTGGCCTCGGGTTCGCGCATCTGCGGATCGACGCGGCTGGCGATCCAGCCCGCCAGCGGCAGCCCGCTGGCGCGGATGGCATCGGCCGTCAGCAGGGCGTGGTTGATGCAGCCCAGCCGCAGACCGACCACCAGCACCACCGGTAACTGCAGGGCCACGGCCAGATCGGCGATGCGCAGGTGGGGGGACAGCGGCACCTGCCAGCCGCCTGCGCCTTCCACCACCACGGCATCGGCCTGGGCCACCAACTGCTGGTAGGCCTGCAGGATGGGGACCAGCTGCACGGTGACGCCTGCGCGTTCGGCAGCGATGTGGGGCGAGACCGGGTCGGGCAGCAGCACCGGGTTGTCGAGCTGCGGCGGCACCACCAGCGTGGAGGCCGCGCGCAGCGCCAGGCTGTCCTCGTTGGCCCAGCCGCCCTGGCCATCCGGCTCGGCGCCGGACGCCACCGGTTTCATGCCCACCACCCGGCGGTGGTGCCGCGCCAGGGCGTGCAGCAGGGCGCAGCTGGACAGGGTCTTGCCGACGCCGGTGTCGGTGCCGGTGACAAAGCAGGCAATCATGGTTGGGGGCTCCTGATGGATGGTTTTCTTAGGTGGTTGTTGAGGTTTTGGCGACAGGGGCCGGGAGTTCGCCCCGGCGGGCGAGTGACTTTCTTGTCTGCGACAAGAAAATCACCAAAGAAGCGCGTCTGTCGACGGCTGTCCGGCGGAATTCGCTGCGCGCTTGCAGCGCTGCGCTCACACAGCCGCCGGAAGTCAGAAAAACTTCCACCCAGTGCGCGACGCTTGCGCGCGCACCGGTGGCGCTGCGCTTTTTCACGCCTGCATGCTGCATCACTAGGCTGGTTCTTCCTGCAGACCTGCCGCAGCGCAGCTGCGAGACAGGGCTGCCACCCACCGCCTGACTTGCCGTGGTTGTCCGAGCGCAGCGCCGTAGGCGCGCAGCGAGTTCCACGGCAAAGCACTCGGCAGAGTCGCCTTTTCTTTGGTCACTTTCTTTTGGCGAAGCAAAAGAAAGAGACTCGCCCGCCGGGGCGAAATCCCGGCCTCTGTCCTTCACCATGGCAAGTCGCTCACAAGAAATCAAAATTCTTATATATGTTTTTAGCCTCCAGCCCTTGATGCACCTACGCTGACAGCTCTGCTTCTTGCAGCAAGCAGTCCTCCAGCGCTGCCAGCGCCTGGGTCGCCAGGTGCTGCACTTCGTCGGCATCCAGCACATACGGCGGCATGCAGTACAGCGTGTGGCCGATGGGCCGCAGCAGCAGGCCACGCGAACGGGCGGCGGCGTGGTAGCGCTGGGCAAAGTCGGGCAGGGTGGTGGCAATGTCCCAGGCCCAGACCATGCCCATCTGACGGGCATGGCGCACGCGGGGGTGGGTGTTGAGCGGTGCGAAGGCGGTGCTCAGCTGCGCCGCCAGCGCGCGGTTGGCCTGCAGGGTGTCGAGCTGCTCGAACAGCTCCAGCGTGGCCAGCGCGGCGCGGCAGGCCAGCGGGTTGCCGGTGTAGGAGTGCGAGTGCAGAAAGGCCCGTGCCGCCTCGGTGCCGTAGAAGGCCTGGTAGACGGCGTCCGTGGTCAGCACCGCCGACAGCGGCAGGGTGCCGCCGGTCAGGCCCTTGGACAGGCAGATGAAATCCGGCGTGATGCCGGCCTGCTGGTGGGCAAACAGGCTGCCCGTGCGGCCAAAACCGGTGGCGATCTCGTCGACCACCAGGTGCACCTGGTAGCGGTCGCACAGCGCATGGGCCTGGCGCAGGTAGGCGGGGTCGTACATGGCCATGCCGGCAGCGCACTGGATCAGCGGCTCCACGATCAGCGCGGCGGTCTGGGCGTGGTGCTGCTGCAGCCAGGCTTCCAGCGCCGCAGCGGCGCGGTGGGCCACGTCGGCGGCGGTTTCACCCGGCTGGGCGGCGCGGGCATCGGGGCTGGGCACGGTGGCGGACAGGCGCACCAGGGGCGCATAGGCGCTGCGGAAGATGGGCACGTCGGTGACGGACAGCGCCCCCACGGTCTCGCCGTGGTAGCCCCCGGCCAGACCGACAAAGCCGTTTTTTTCGGGCCGACCGACGTTGCGCCAGTAGTGGGTGCTCATCTTTAGTGCCATTTCGGTGGCCGACGCGCCATCGCTGCCATAGCTGGCGTGGCCCAGTCCGGTCAGTGCGGCCAGCTTTTCCGACAGCTCGACCACGGCCGCGTGGGTGCAACCGGCCAGCATGACGTGGTCCAGCTGCTGCAGCTGATCGGTCAGTGCGGCACGGATGTGCGGGTGGCTGTGGCCGAACAGGTTGACCCACCAGGAGCTGATGGCGTCCAGGTAGCGGCGGCCTGCGGTGTCATACAGCCACGGCCCCTGCGCACGCGCGACGGCCAGCAGGGGCTCGGTCTCGTGCCGCTTCATGGGGGTGCAGGGGTGCCAGACGGCCGCGAGGCTGCGGGTGGCGAGGTCAGAGGGGGTCATTGCAAGAACTCCTGAACGTGTGGCGAGAGGCATGGTTCAGCCGCTTGTTTGTAAAAAGTAGAGCGGTTGGCGCTCGGTGGAACTAGGTTTGATGGCTGAATGGCTTTGAACTTTTGAGAACGCTTTGCGGGTTTTGTCGTCGGAGGCCGGGAGTTCGTCCCGGTGGCCGAGTGACTTTCTTGTCCGCGACAAGAAAGTCACCAAAGAAGCGCGTCTGCCGACGGCTGTCCGGCGGAACTCGCTGCGCGCCTATGGCGCTACGCTCATACAGCCGCCGGAAATCAGAAGGACCTCCTTGAGGTGCGCGACGCTTGCGCGCGCACTTTGGCGCGTTGCCTTTTCACTCGTGCATGCTGGAGCACAGCGCTGGTGCTTCGCAGACCTGCCGCAGCTTTGCTGCGAGACAGGGCTGCCACCCAAGGCCTGAATTGCCGTGGCTGTCTGAGCGCAGCACCATCAGCGCGCAGCGAGTTCCACGGCAAAGCACTCGGCAGAGTCGCCCTTGCTTTGCCTCTTTTCATTGGGCGAGACAAATGAAAGGAGGTCGCCCGTCAGGGCGAACTCGCGGTCTCTGTCCCTGAATGGGGCATGGACGGATGCAAGCCCAATCAGCGTCAAAGCCAGTACCTACGAGCGCAATCAGCTCTTCTTTTTCAAGCCATCCTCATTCCGCCGTGGTCGTGGTCTTCAGCCCCTGCAACCCCAGCTTGCGCAGCAACGTGGTGTCGGCCTCCACATCGGGGTTGCCCGTCACCAGCAGCTTGTCGCCGTAGAAGATGGAGTTGGCGCCGGCCATGAAGCACAGCGTCTGCACGGCCTCACCCAGTTGCTGGCGGCCGGCCGACAGACGCACGCGCGCGGTGGGCATGGTGATGCGGGCCACGGCAATCACGCGCACGAAGTCCAACGGGTCCACCGGTTCGCTGTCGGCCAGCGGCGTGCCGGGCACGCGCACCAGGCTGTTGATGGGCACGGACTCGGGGTAGGGATTCAGATTGGCCAGCTGCGCGATCAGGCCTGCGCGGTGCACCGGTGCTTCGCCCATGCCGATGATGCCGCCGCAGCACACGCTGATGCCGGCGCCGCGCACGGCGGCCAGGGTGTCCAGGCGGTCCTGGTACTGGCGGGTGCTGACCACATCCTGGTAGTACTCGGGCGCCGTGTCCAGGTTGTGGTTGTAGTAGTCCAGGCCGGCCTCGCGCAGCGACTGGGCCTGGTGGGGTTGCAGCATGCCCAGCGTGGCGCAGGTCTGCAGGCCCAGGCCTTTCACGGCAGCGATCAGTCCGTTCATCTTCTCGATGTCGCGGTCCTTGGGCGCACGCCAGGCGGCGCCCATGCAAAAGCGGGTGGCGCCGGCATCCTGCGCGGCCTTGGCGGCGCGGGTGACCTCCTCCACGCTCATCAGCTTTTCGGCCTTCACGCCGGTGTCGAACTCGGCCGCCTGCGGGCAGTAGCCGCAGTTCTCGGGGCAGCCGCCGGTCTTCACCGACAGCAGCGTGGCCAGCTCGATCTCGCCATCGGGCCAGTGCTGGCGGTGCACGGTCTGGGCGCGGTACAGCAAGTCCATGAAGGGCAGGTCCAGCAGTTGCTGGATGGCCTCGACCGACCAGCGCTGGTGGCCACTGTCGGCGACGGGGGCGGCAGGATGGTGCCAGTGCATGGGCTGGGCCACAGGGGGGGCACAAGTCTCGCTGGGGTGGGGCATGGGAATGGTTCCTCGAAAAGCCTGCAAGCAGGGATGCCATTCATTGTCAGCACAAAAAAATCGATTGTCCGCAGCGAAAAGTTGGTGGCTGGGTTTGGCAGGAGAAGCTGTGGGTTGGGTTAATTTTGTCGGTTGGATAAAAGAAGTTGGTTGTTTTTGCAGGGGCGTTGTCAGCGAGCTTTGGCTTTTGTGTGCAACGTGCAGCGATTGGCGCCCAATTGCAGGGAGTGGACGGGCCGCAGTTGCATCAATTGCTGCAAAAAGACGGCATTTGTCGGTATGAATTCGCGGTAGTTACGGTTTTTTGGCAAAAAAAGCCAAAATATTTTGTATTGTGAAATTAAAAAAACTGCAGCCCCTGAAAAACAGTGGTTAAAAGTTGAGTGAATTAACGGGGAATGGCGGTGTGGTGCTGGGGTATTGAAAAACCATAGCTGAAGGCGTAGGTCTTGCAAGGTAAACAGCTTGTTTGGATGGTGACTGCGCGGCACCGATAGGGGACTGGTGCGCGCCACCAGGCCGACAAGGCCTAGCGGTCTTGCGGGGTACCAGCGGGAATGGCGCCGTCAGCGCCGCCGCAGCAGGGTGCGGTGGAGGGGGGGCAGGCCGTCGCCAGTCTTGCCGGCAACCCGGTGGTGGGGTGATGCCTTGTGCTGGAGTCGGAGTGCACGGTGAACCGTGGGGCTGGCCGGTGCCCCTGGTGGCCGCGCGCAGCACGACGCAGCGTGCAATGCTGTCCGGGGGCAAGGCTGGCAGTGGGCCGTCTTGCGGAGGCGGCGGGAGGGGCGATGCCCGACGGAGCGGTGTGCGGCTCAGTGCCTGGCCTTTCGCCCTTGGTCGCCTCAGTCGCGCTCGTACAGCTCTTCTTCGAGTTCCAGCGGGGCGCTGGCGGTCGTCGCGGCCGGGCGGTAGGCCAGGCGCACGTAAATGGGGGCGTAGGCCTCGGCCTGGGTGATTTCGATCAGGGTTTCCTTGCCCAGCTCCAGCAGGGCAATGAAGGTGACGACCAGTACGGTGCTGCCCTTGCTGGGATCGAAGATGCGCTCGAACTCCACAAAGCGCTGGCCTTGCAGTTGCTTGAGGATCTGGCTCATGTACTCGCGCACCGACAGCTCTTCGCGCGTGATGCGGTGGTGCTGGACCAGCTTGGCGCGCTTGAGGATGTCGCGCCAGGCGGCTTGCAGCTCGCCCACCGCCACATCGGGAAAGCGGGGCTGCAGGCTTTGCTCGATGTGCACCTGGGCCTTGAGGAAATCGCGCCCGTACTGCGGCAGGCTGCTGATCTGCTGCGCGGCCAGCTTCATCTTCTCGTACTCGAGCAGACGGCGCACCAGCTCGGCGCGCGGGTCTTCGGCTTCTTCCTCGCCCTCTTTCTTCTTGGGCGGCAGCAGCATGCGCGATTTGATCTCGATGAGCATGGCCGCCATCAGCAGGTACTCGGCCGCCAGCTCCAGGTTGCGGTTGCGGATCTCGTCCACATAGCGCAGGTACTGCTGGGTCACCGCCAGCATGGGAATGTCGAGGATGTTGAAGTTCTGCTTGCGGATCAGGTACAGCAGCAAGTCCAGCGGGCCTTCGAACGCCTCCAGGAACACCTCCAGCGCATCCGGTGGGATGTAGAGGTCGTTCGGCAGCTTGAACAGCGGCTCCCCGTACAGGCGCGCCAAAGCCACCTGATCGACCACGTCGGGCATCAGGTCGGCGTTGGCCGATGCCGCCGTGGCAGGCAGCTCGGCAGGCGCGGTGTCGGGGGCGCTATCGCTCATGCGGATTCAACAACAAGAGCGCCCGGCGCTTGCTGGGCAAGGGCCGGGCCATGAAAACACGGACAAAGTGCTTTCAGTTGTGGTTCTGGTAGACGTAGGGCTGCTGGGCAACACGGGCTTGCTCGGAGTCGGCTTGCACTTCGTAGTTCACCTGCTTGTCCCACAGCAGGGCGCGGCCGGCCAGTTGCTGGGCTTCCAGCTGGGGCTTGTCCTTTTTCATCTGGTTGATGAAATCGGTGACTTCGGATGTGTAGTGGGGACGGGCAAAAATGGACATGGACTGGTAACCTCTCTGGATCAAGGATTCTACCGGGACCACTGTCCATGAACTTTTTCAACCGTCTGACGGCCGCCGTGGCCGCGGTGGCCACCTGTGTGCTGACCCTGGTGGGCTGTGACCAGCAGAAGATCGACACGCTGGAAGAGGGTCTGTCCACGGAGGTCGACGTGCGCAAGGCCTTTGGCGAACCCGAAACCATCTGGCCCGAAAGCGATGGTTCGCGCACCTTCGAGTACCCCCGCCAGCCCATGGGGCACCGCAATTACATGATCACCATCGGCCCGGATGGCGTGATGACGGCGCTGCGCCAGGTGCTGACCCCGCATGTGTTCGAGCAGGTGCAGCCCGGCATGACCCAGGAGCAGGTGCGGCGTTTGCTGGGCAAGCCGGCCCAGCGCATGACCTACGAGCGCAAGCAGGAGACCGATTGGGACTGGAACTGGATCGATCCGCCCAACCAGGAGATGGAGTTCACGGTCACTTTTGGTGCGAATGGCACCGTGAAGAAGAGCGGCAGCCGCATCAAGCAGCAGCAAGGCGACCGCTGAGCCCAGGCCCGCGATGGCGCGCAGGACCGGAAAATGCTCTAATTGCTGCGCTGCAGCAAAATACCTGTCAGCGCCGGGACCCGGTGCTGCGTTGTGAGTCCTGCACCCCTGGGCCGAATCCCGGTGGCGCATTTCTTGCTTGATTGCAGCATTGATGTGTGCGGGGCGGCCACAAGCCGGCTCCGCAGAAAAACGGTACCCGCCATGAGCACCACCACCACTTCGCCCGTTTCCGAGCCTGCGCTAAGTGCGCCAGCCTCTGCCCCTGTCCAGGTCGCCCGGCACGGCCGCTATGAAGATGCCCAGGCCCTGTTCTCGGGCTCGCTGTTCGTCGGCATCGCCATGATGATGTATGCCCAGGCCGGGCTGCTGACGGGCAGCACCGCCGGTCTGGCCTTCGTGCTGCACTACGCCACGGGCCTGTCCTTCGGCGGCATCTACTTTCTGATCAATATCCCGTTTTACTGGTTCGCGTGGAAATACGTGGGCCGGGAATTCACGGTCAAGACCTTTCTGTCGGTGGCCCTGCTGTCGGTGATCACCGAGTTCGGGCCGCAATTCATCCACATCGATTACCTGCACCCCGCCTTTGCGGCGATTGCGGGCGGGCTGCTGATGGGCACCGGCGTGCTGTTCCTGGCGCGGCACCGCTCCAGCCTGGGGGGCGCCACCATCGTCTCGCTGTACGCGCAGGACCGATGGGGCATCCCGGCGGGCAAGGTGCAGATGGCCATCGACTGCGTGGTGGTGGCCCTGGCGCTGTGGGTGGTGCCCTTCGAGCGCGTGGCCTGGTCGGTGCTGGCCGCTGTGGTGATGGGGATTTTCCTGGCTGTCAGCCACCGCCCCGGGCGTTATGCCGGTCAATAAAGAGAGCTAATAGCGCAATCCAGATAAGGGCTGGAAGGCTATTTGATACATAAAAAGCCCCGCAGGCGCAACACCTGCGGGGCTTTGTTTTGGGCCGGGGCCGGCTGCGATCAACCCACCGTGATGGTCTTGCTGGCCGTCAGCGTGGCGCCCTGGTCGTCCTTCCAGAACATCGTCAGCTCGCCGCTGTGGCGTGCCTTGAAGGTGAACTCGATGTAGGGGTTCTGGGCGATGGAGGTGCCGGGGTCCCAGGTGAAGATCAGCTTGCCGCCGAGCTTGGCCTCGAAGTGGCTGAGGATGTGGCGCGGGCGGGCCTTGCCGGTGGCGGGGTCGACGCGCAGGCCGGTCTCCATGACGTGCTCCATCTGCGCGCGCACGCGCAGGATGTCGCCGGCCTTGGGCTTTTCATTGCTGACCCAGACGCGGGCCGGTTTGTTCATGCTCATGGCGTGCTTCCTTTCACATGCCGCAGCCGCTGGCGGCTACGGTGACGGCCTGCTTGGCCGCCAGGACCTTGCCGCTCTTCATGCGCGCCAGCACGTGCACGGTCTGCGACTGGCTCAAGCGGATGCGCACGGCCGCCTCGGCGGTGCCGGTGTCGGCGGTGAACCGCATGCGGCAGGCCAGCGGGATGGGGTTGAGCTCGGCCACCACCATCAGCTCCTCGCACCAGTCCTGCTCGGTGATCGGCAGGGTGACCTTGGCCTTGACGGGCACGGCGCTGGGGTTGTCGGCCAGCACCGGCACGTCCAGTTGCAGCCCTTCGGCCTGCGGTGTGGCGCTGCCGATGAACTGCTCCATGGTTTTCTTGAATTCCACGGGGTTGGGGGCCAGGGGGCCGACCAGCGGCGTTTTCGCCGTGGCTTGGGCCAGCGCCGCACCGGGCAGGGCCAGGCTGGCCCCTGCGGCGGCAGCGCCGGCCACCAGGTGGCGGCGGGTCAGGGAAGATGCAGGTGTCATAGCTGTGCGGGAAGACGATCTGAAGAAAGGGGGCCTTGTGGGCCTCCACCGTCCGGCCGGGGCCGCAGGGTGGAGGGCGCGCTGCGCTCAGATGCCGAGGAAGTCGCTGAACTTGCCGTTGATCCAGGCAAAGTCTTCCTTGACCAGATCGGGCGTGCGCACGTCCATGTCGATCTGGGTCTGGTTGACCTGGCCGTTGGCGTCCACTTCGTATTCGAACTTCACCGAGATTTCTTCCTGTGGGTCGCCATTGACCATCATGTAGCACAGGTTGTCGGGCAGCAGCGGGGTGACCTCCTGGCCGGCCACGCGCTGGGCGATGTTCTTGGCCACGATCTTACCGATGTAGTTGGCCACGTGGGCGCTCTTGGGGTAGTGGCCGAACTGGGGCGAGATGGCCCCCATCAGGTCGCCCACGAAGTACACGCGGTCGTCGCTGTTGGCGGTGAAGTAGCGCACGTTCATGTCGGCCCAGCCTGTGGGCTTGCCGTCGGGGGTCTTGCCGATCAGGTCGGCCCACCACACCATCTCGGCGGCCTGGTGGGGCGGCATGAGGATGGCGTCGTCGAACTGGAACTCGCCGGCTGCCGTCTTGATGCGCTTGTTGAAGGGGTCGACCTCCTGCACGCGGGCGTTGGGCACGTGGGTGATGATGTCCGCGTACAGCTCGTCGAAGGCCTGCTTGTAGCCCACGCCGATGGGCGCGATCTTGGGCTTGGGGTCCAGGATCAGGATCTTGCCGGGGATCTTGTGCTTCTTGATGTGCCAGGCAATCAGGCAGGCGCGCTCGTAGGGCGAGGGCGGGCAGCGGTGCGGTGGCGGGGGCAGGGTCATGACCAGGGTGCCACCCTTGAAGTTCTTGACCTTGCTCTTGAGCGCCAGCATCTCCTGGTTGGGGATGTAGGCGTTGGGAAAGTGCTTGCGCGTGTAGTCGATGGCCTTCTGGTCGTTGCCGAACCAGGCTTCGTAGTCGTTGCGGATGCCGCCGGACAGGATCAGGAAGTCGTACTCGATCAGGCCATGGGCGGTGCGCACCAGCTTCTTGTCGCGCTCGAAGCCGGTGACCTCGGTCTGCAGCAGCTTGTAGCCGTACTTGTTGGCGGGGTGCAGCATGTCGCGGTTCACGAAATCGGTGTTCACGATGTCGATCAGCCACTTGTTGCTCATGGGGCCGGACCAGAACGTGGGGTTGCGCTCCAGCAGCACCACGTCGGAGTTGGGGATCAGCTCGCGCAGGTAGCGCGCGGCCGTCATGCCCCCCCAGCCGCCGCCGCAGATCACGATGCGCGGGCCCTTGCCTTCGCGCGGCAGGATGCGCGATTGGGGCGTCATGATGGTCGGGGCGGCCAGCGTGGCGATGGGCACGGCCGCCGCAGCGGCCCCCAGGGCCATCGCGGGCGGGGTCATCAGAAAGTGGCGTCGTTGCAGGGTCATGGTTCCTCCTTGGGGTGGGAAATCGGGTCAATCCAATCGACAGGCCGGTGCATGCAGGTGCCGCCGCAGGGCTTGCGGCGACCAGATTGCAAAGGGAACAGGGCAGGACCATGCCGGATGACCATGCTGGTGCAACAACACGGGCCGGCGGGCAGTGTTCAGGCTCCTGGCGTGGCAGGAGCCACATCCATTGCGTCAACGAAACTCAGGGCGCAGGCTTGAGCGTTGGGCGCAAGCACTGGGGCAACCAGGTACTTGCGGGCAAGGATGGGTAAATCCCTCTCAGCCGTCACGCGGCACAAGCAGAGCTGTCTGGGGCGCGATTCTAGACCAGGGGGGGCAAAAAGCTACCAATTGCAACTGGTGCGCTCGGTCAAGTGCGCCGGCCCCACAGTTGCAGACACAGGACGCTGCCCAGCACGATGCCGGCCACGGCCGGCCCGGTGGCCCAGGCCAGGGTGGTGATGCCGGTCAGCCCCTGGCCGATGGAGCAGCCCGCGGCCAGCAGGCCGCCAAAGCCCATCAGCCAGCCGCCGATGGCGCTCCGGGCCAGCTGGGCGGGGCTGTTGAAACCTTCCCAGCGTGCGGTGCGGCTGGCCAGGGCCGCGGCCCCTGCGCCCACCAGCACGCCCAGCACCATGGCCGAGGCGGCATCGAACTCGCGGCCCACGGCCACCTGCACATACAGCAGCGTCTCGGCGATGGGGGAGATGAAGCTCAGCGAGGTCAGCCGGGCCGGATCGAAGGGGTCGACGCCGACCGTGGCGCTGATCCACCAGCCCACGGCCACCAGGGCGCCGATCACCAGGGCCGACAGCGCTTGCACCGGGCTGTGGCGCAAGGCCGGGCGGTACAGGGCATAGGCCATCAGCAGCAGTGCAGGAACGATAGCAAGCAGCGCATAGATGGCGGCGGCAGACCAGCCCTGGGCCTGCAAGGCATGGGACACGGTGGCATGTTCGGCGGCGGTGGGCGCCAGGCCCTGGAACCACTGGCGCAGCGGCACCAGGATGCCGGTGGAGCTGGCCTGCGCGCCCAGGGCCAGAAACACCACGGTCACGAGGGCGCGCAGGTTGCCGCCGGCCAGCAGCACCAGCGAGCGCGCACCGCAGGCATTGGCCAGCACCATGCCCAGCGCAAACACGGCGCCACCGAAGAACACCCCGGCGATGGAGAAGTTGGGCCGCACGATCTGGGCCTTGCCCAGGTCCACCAGGCCGGCCCACTGCAGGCCCTGCGAGGCCAGCAGGGCCACGGCCACGGCCAGGGCGAACGCCTGCAGCGCCGGCGCGCTGCCGCGGGGCTCGGCGCCATCCAGTCCCAGGCTCTGGCGCAGGCCGCGCAACAGGCAGAAACGCCCCAGGCGCGCGGCGACACCAAAGGCCACGCCCAGGAAAAAGGTCAACCACAACAACATAGCAATTCCTCAAGCAGCGCGCATGCTAAACCAAGCGGGGCACCAGGCAGAAGGTACGCATGCCAGGGGCGGACAAGCAATCCTCCGGTGCCATGCGGGGAGGCCCGTGGTTGGCGCAGTCCTGTGCCAGCCCGTCCGACCCGAGCGCCATCGGGCGGTCCAGCCCATAAAAAAAGGAGCGCGCACTGCGCTCCTCGGCATGGAAGGGGCTTGAATGCTCAGATTCTCAGGCCCGCACGGCAGGGCGATGCACCCTGCGGTTGCCTGGGATCGCCCCCCCCCGGCCACCGGGGTCAGCAAGCCAGGGCCGCCCTGCAGCGGCACCCGCATCCCCTTTCCCGCCACCCCCAGGGTGGTGCGCCAAGGGGGCGGGCGCATCAGCGCCCCAGGAGCGTCGCCATCAGCGGTCCCAGATGTCCGTGCTGATGGCCTTGTACCAAGCCGCGCCGTAGACTGCCTCGGCCTTGCGGAAGCCCGCATCGGCGTTCGCCGGGCTGACGCCACCGGAGCCGGGCACCTCGATCAGCTTGCCGGCCTCGCTGCGGTACACGCCCGCCACCGAGATGCCGTAGTCCGTGCCGATCAGGCTGTAGCAGGTGTTGGCGAAGGCCGCCTGGGGCTGGGGCTGTCCGGTCAGCTCGGCCGCAATCGCGGCGGCAGCCACCTTGCCCTGGGTGTTGGCGGCAAAGCCCGACTTGGGCATGGGCGCGGCCTGGGTGGCATCGCCCAGCACATAGACGTCCTTCACCAGGGTGGATGCGAAGCTGTCGGGCTGGATCGGCACCCAGCCGCTGGCGTCCGTGACCCCGGCGCGGTCGGCGATGAAGCCGGCCTTCTGCGGCGGGATGACGTTCAGCACGCTGGCCTGGTGCTTGGTGCCGAAGGCGGTCTCCACCACGCGCTGCTTGGCATCCACCCGCACGACCTGACCGTCGTCCGACTGCTTGACCCATTCGATCATGTCGCCGTACAGCGCCTTGTAGCCTTGCAGGAACAGACCCTGCTTGGAGAACGCGTCCTTGTTGTCCAGCAGCAGGATCTTGCTCTTGGGCTTGTGCTGCTTGAAGTAGTGGGCCACCATGGCCGCGCGCTCGTACGGGCCGGGCGGGCAGCGGAAGGGGTTGGCCGGAATCACCATCACAAAGGTGCCGCCGTCTTCCATGGCTTCCATCTGCTGGCGCAGCAGCTGTGTCTGGGTGCCGGCCTTCCAGGCGTGCGGCGCCAGCTGCGCGGCGGCTTCGTCATAGCCTTCCAGCGCGCCCCAGCGCATGTCCACGCCGGGGGACAGCACCAGCTTGTCGTAGCGCAGGGTCTTGCCATTCGACAGCTTGATGCTGCGTGCTGCGGTGTCCACATCGTCGGCACGGGCGTGGACCACCTCCACGCCGGCCTTGCGCAGGCCGTCATAGCCGTGGCCAATGCTCTCGAACGAGCGCAAGCCAGCCAGGTAGAGGTTGGAGAACGGGCAGGTGTAGAAGCGCTCGGCGGGCTCGACCAGGGTCACGCGCACCTGGGGGGCACGCTGCTTCAGGTAGCGCGCTGCGGTGGCGCCCCCAAAGCCGCCACCGACCACCACCACATGGGCGGAGCCGGCCTTGGCCTGCACGATGGAAGGCAGGGCCAGCGTGGCGGCACCGGCCATGGCGCTGCCCAAAACAGTACGGCGATTCACAGTCATTACGGGGCCTCCTTGCTGAACCACTCGGCCAGCGCCTGGATTTGTGCGTCGTCATAGCCCTTCATCAGGCGGGTCATGACCGTGGCGTCGGCGGCGGTGCCGGCCTTGAAGGCCTGCAGGCGCAGCAGCAGGTGGCGTTCACCCACACCGCGCAGGGTGGGGATGCCGCCTGTGGACTGGCCGTTGGGGCCATGGCAGTTGGCGCAGGTGCCGGCGATGACCGAGATGTCCTGCACGCTGGGGCCCGCGGCGGGGGGCGTGGGTGAGGCGGCCATGGCCGCGAAAGGCGTTGTCAGCGCCAGGGCCAGCAAGGCTGGTCGCAGGGGAAGTGACAGAGGCATGCAGTCTCCTGTGGGGCTTGAGCCAGTCTCCGCGCTGCATTCGTGGGGCAGGTGGGGGACGTGCTATGTGTGTCAACAACAACCGCCGTTGCCCTGCACGCAGGAACAACGGTCAAGAGCGGCGGATTCTAGGTAACACCTTGCAACAACGGGTTAGAAGTTTCTGCGCTGTGCCTATATGCCGCCCATCGCCCCCCGGGGGCAAGACGGTGCGTTGAGCGCGCGTGCAGGCTTGTTCTTAAAAAGGTGAGCTGCTGACGCTTATTCAGCAAGCGTTTTGCGGATTTTTTATGCGAATCGGTGTTGTCGGGTAAATGAAATGGATGTCGCGTTACGCGATGGCTTAATTCCAAATTGGAGATGGTTGCGCGACGGGCGGCACCATGCCAGCGGGGGCGGGAGCCGCAGGGGGCTGTGCGTTGGCACCGTCCTCGGACAGCGCATCCACCGCGGCGCCCACGCCGTGGCCCACCACCTTGGCCGTGCCCACGGCCACATCGGCGGCCAATCCCACCGCCGTCGCGGTCACGCTGACCGCGGTTGCAGTGACCGTCACCACGGTGCAGCCGGGCAGCAGCAACAGGCTGCACAGACCAAGAAAAGCCCCCAGGGCACGGCGCCGTGGGGGCTGGCGGGGGGAGCCCATCACCATGCCGGCTGCCTCATCGCCGGGCCCTGGGCGCAGTGTCAGCGCCCTGCAGGGGGCGTGCCATCAGCCGATGCGCATGCCGGGCGTGGCGCCGGGGAAGGGCTCCAGCACATAGATGCCGGGGTGGGCCTTTTCATCGGCGTGGCTGGCGGCCAGCACCATGCCTTCGCTGATGCCGAACTTCATCTTGCGCGGCGCCAGGTTGGCCACCAGTACGGTCAGCTTGCCCTGCAGCTGCTCGGGCTGGTACATGCTGGCGATGCCGCTGAACACATTGCGTGTCTTGCCTTCGCCGGCGTCCAGCGTCAGCTGCAGCAGCTTGGTCGAGCCTTCCACGGGCTTGCATTCGACGATTTTGGCAATGCGCAGGTCGATCTTGGCAAAGTCGTCGATGGTGATGGTGGGGGCAATCTCTTCGCCACCGGGCTTCACGGCCTCGACCACAGGGGCGGCGGGCGGCTCGAACAGGGCGTCCAGCTGCTCCACCACCACGCGCTGCATCAGGTGTTCGTACTTGCCGATGCCATGGCCGGCGCCCAGCAGGCGGTCGGCGTCGGCGAACTGCAGGGGCTGCACGTGCAGGAAGGCTTCCACCTGGCTGGCCACGGCGGGCAGCATGGGCTTGAGGTAAACCGTCAGTAGGCGGAAGGCTTCGATGCAGGTGGTGCACACGTCCTGCAGGCGGGTATCCATGCCTTCCTGCTTGGCCAGCTCCCAGGGCTTGTTGGCGTCGACGTAGCTGTTGACCTTGTCGCACAGGGCCATGATGTCGCGCGCGGCGCGGGCCGTGTCGCGGGCTTCGTAGGAGGCCACGATGCCGTCCTTGGCGTCGCGCAGCGCGGCCAGCAGGGCCTGGCCGTCTTCGCTGACCGCACCCAGCTTGCCGTCAAAGCGCTTGCTGATGAAGCCGGCGGCGCGCGAGGCGATGTTCACGTACTTGCCGATCAAATCGGAATTCACGCGCAGCATGAAGTCCTCGGGGTTGAAGTCGATGTCTTCGTTCTTGCCGTTGAGCTTGGCACCCAGGTAGTAGCGCAGCCACTCGGGGTTCATCTTCAGGGCCAGGTACTTCAGCGGGTCCAGGCCGGTGCCGCGGCTCTTGCTCATCTTCTCGCCGTTGTTCACGGTCATGAAGCCGTGCACGCAGATCTTGGTCGGCGTCTTGCGGCCGCTGAACTTGAGCATGGCCGGCCAGAACAGGGTGTGGAAGGTGATGATGTCTTTGCCGATGAAGTGGTACTGCTCCAGGTCGGGGTCGGCCATGTAGGCGTCGAAGTCCTCGCCGCGGCGGTCCAGCAGTTCCTTGAGCGAAGCCAGGTAGCCCACGGGCGCGTCCAGCCAGACATAGAAGTACTTGCCCGGTGCATCGGGGATCTCGATGCCGAAGTAGGGCGCGTCGCGGCTGATGTCCCAGTCGTCCAGGCCTTCGCTGGTCGAGCCATCGGGGTTGGTGCGCACGCCGAACCATTCCTTGATCTTGGCGGCCACTTCGGGCTGCACATGCTGGCCGTTCTGCGTCCACTCGGTCAGGAATTCCACGGCGCGCGGGTCGGACAGCTTGAAGAAGAAGTGCTCCGAGGTCTTGAGCACGGGCGTGGCGCCCGACAGGGCCGAGAACGGGTTGATCAGGTCGGTCGGCGCGTAGACCGAGCTGCAGACTTCGCAGTTGTCGCCGTACTGGTCCTTGGCGTGGCAGCGTGGGCACTCGCCCTTGATGAAGCGGTCGGGCAGGAACATGTTCTTCTCGGGGTCGAAGAACTGTTCGATGGTGCGCGTCTCGATGAAGCCGGCGGCCTTGAGGTCGCGGTAGATCTGCTGGGACAGCGCGTGGTTGGCCGGGCTGTCGGTGTTGCTCCAGTTGTCGAAGGCGATGTGGAAGCCGTCGAGGTAGGGCTTGCGGCCGGCGGCGATGTCGGCCACGAACTGCTGGGGCGTCTTGCCGGCCTTTTCGGCGGCAATCATGATGGGCGCGCCGTGGGCATCGTCCGCACCCACGAAGTTGACCGCATGGCCCTGCATTCGCTGCGCACGCACCCAGGTGTCGGCCTGGATGTATTCCATGATGTGGCCGATGTGGAAGTTGCCGTTGGCGTACGGCAGGGCGGTGGTGGCGAAAATCTTGCGTTGGGACATGGGAGCCTTCTCGTTGGGCTGTGAAAAGCAACCCTCGATTCTAGAAGCCCTGAAACCGCTGTGCAGTAAATGCGCGCATGGCCCCGGATTCACGGAATTGATAGCTGTCTGCGCAATCTGGATCAGGGCTGAAAGGCCTTTTGACCATGAATACCCCCGGCGCTGTGCGCGGGCCGCCCCGGCCGGGGCGGCGCCTGCGCAGGCCTCAGGGCTGGGCCATCAGCGGCTTTTGCAGCAGCGTGGCCAGGGTCAGGCCCTGCAGGATGGCGATGTGCTGCGCATCGGCAAAGCGCTGCGCCGTGTCCTGCAGCGGGGCGATGCAGACATAGGCGCATTCCTGGGCGTTGTGCGCGGGCATGGCCTGGTGCAGGGCGCGCAGCGGCTCGACGCCATGGGTGCCGGCCTTCCAGCGCTTTGCCAGCACCAGCGTGGTCTTGCCATTGCGCTGCAGCACGAAGTCGGCGGCCGCATCCTTGCTGCGTGCGACGCTGTAGCCCTCGGTGGCCCAGGCGCGTTCCAGGTGCTGGGCAAACTCGTTCCAGTTCTGCTGCGCGGCCGACTCCAGCAGGGCGCGCTGCTGGGCCGGAGTGGGCTGGTCGTACTGGCGCACGAAGGCCACAAAACCCAGGGCCCAGAAGGGCAGCGACCCCAGGATGGCGACCATCTTGTAGGGCTGGGGCACCAGGGCCGCCGCCAGCAGGGCCCAGCCCGCGCCGACGGTAAAGCTCACCCACCAGCGCGAACGCAGCAGGATGGCGAACAGGGAGTTTTCGGCCATTTTGAATTTCATGGCGGCAGATCTTTCAAAGGGGGGAAACCGGGCGCCGGTGCGCCCCAGGAACAAGAGCCCGCTGCCCATATGGGTTGCGGGGCTCCGATAGACTCAGTGCCTTCTGATTTTCTCAGACCCCACCATCCATAAGTACAAAACAGCAATGTCCCTGACCGAACCAAGCTTGCTGGCTGCCCTGGCCAGCGTGAACGATCCGCACACCGGCACCGATTTCGTCAGCACCCGCTCTGTGCGCAATGTGCAGATCAGCGGTGGCGACGTGGCCTTCGACGTGGAACTGGGTTACCCCGCCAAGAGCCTGATTCCCGAGCTGCGCAAGGCCTTCATTGCCGCGGCCAAGACGCTGCCGGGGGTGGAGAACGTGTCGGTCAACATCAGCACCAAGGTGCAGGCCCATGCCGTGCAGCGTGGCGTGCAGCTGCTGCCGGGCGTGAAGAACATCATCGCCGTGGCCTCGGGCAAGGGCGGCGTGGGCAAGAGCACGACCACGGCCAACCTGGCGCTGGCCCTGGCCGCCGAAGGCGCCCGCGTGGGCGTGCTGGATGCCGACATCTACGGCCCCAGCGTGCCCATGATGTTCGGCGTCAGCGGCAAGCCCGAGAGCAGCGACGGCAAGACCATGGAGCCGCTGGAGAACTACGGCGTGCAGCTGATGTCCATCGGCCTGCTGCTGAACAACCCCAACGAGGCCATGATCTGGCGCGGCCCCATGGCCACGCAGGCGCTGGAGCAGATGCTGCGCTCCACCAACTGGAAGGACCTGGACTACCTGCTGATCGACCTGCCCCCCGGCACGGGCGACATCCAGCTGACGCTGAGCCAGAAGGTGCCCATGACCGGCTCCGTCATCGTGACCACGCCCCAGGACATCGCCCTGCTGGATGCCAAGAAGGGCATCAAGATGTTCGAGAAAGTGGGCGTGCCCATCCTGGGCCTGGTGGAGAACATGGCCATGCACGTGTGCACCCACTGCGGCCATGTGGAGCACATCTTCGGCCAGGACGGCGGCAAGCACCTGGCGGCGGAGTGGAACATGGACTTCCTGGGCTCGCTGCCCCTGTCGATGAGCATCCGTGAGCAGGCCGACAGCGGCAAGCCCACCGTGGTGGCCGCGCCCGACAGCGAAGCCGCGCTGATCTACAAGAAGCTGGCGCGCGATGTGGCCGTGAAGATTGCGCAGAAGGCCAAGGACTTCTCCAGCAAGTTCCCCACCATCACCATCAGCAAGAACACCTGATGCCACGGCCGGTGGCCGGCCGGGCGGGAAGCCCTGCTTAAAACTTAGGCAAAGCGCCCCGATTCAGCCGGGGCGCTTTTTTTCCGGCATGCTGTGCGCGTTTTGTCTGTTGCAGCGCCTGGGGCGCTGTTTTTGATCGTGCAAGAACAAGAGCCTGAAAATTCCGCTGGCGCTGGGCGCCGCCTGCTGCGTCCCCTGGTCCAGGGGGGGCAACGGCTGGCCCTTCAGACCCGGTCCGGGTGGGCGCTGCTGCGCCAGCGGGCCACGCAGTCCCCACGCCTGCTGGCCCTGGGGGAATGGCTGCAACCACATGTGCAGCGCATGCGCCGCTGGCGCTGGCAATGGCTGGTGGTGCTGCCCGCCCTGGCACTGGGCTATGCCCTGCTGCTGGTGCCCTTCACCCCCAGCATCAGTGACATCCGCAAGGCCAAGCTGGAGCAGCCCGCCCAGGTGCTGACGGCCGACGGCAAGGAGCTGGCGCTGTTCAAGCGCAGCAACCGCCAGTGGGTGGGCCTGGACGAGATTGCCCCGTCCGTGGTCCAGGCCCTGATCGCCACCGAGGACCACCGCTTCTACGAACACCACGGTATGGACCTGTGGCGCACGGCGGCGTCGGTCTGGCACTCGCTGCGCGGCGATCTGCAGGGCGGCTCCACGCTGACGCAGCAGTTGGCGCGCAACCTGTACCCCGAGGAGATCGGGCGCTCTGCCAGCGTGAACCGCAAGCTCAAGGAGGCCATCACGGCCTTCAAGATCGAGGCGCTCTACAGCAAGCCAGAGATTCTGGAGACCTACCTCAACACCGTGCCCTTCCTGTACAACGCCTGGGGTATCGAGATGGCGGCGCGCACCTATTTCGACAAGCCCGCGGCCAAGCTGTCGGTGCTGGAGGCGGCCACCCTGGTCGGCATGCTCAAGGGCACCAGCTACTACAACCCGGTGCGCAACCCCGAGCGCGCCGTGGCGCGGCGTAACACGGTGCTGGCGCAGATGGTCAAGCGCGAGGTGCTGACCGCGGCCGAGTTCGAACGCCTGAAGGTGCGCCCGCTGCGCCTGGACTTCGAACGCCAGGAAGTGCCTTCGGGCATGGCCCCGCACTTTGCGCAGCAGGTGCGCAAGTGGCTGATCGACTGGGCCGACAGCCATGGCTACAACATTTATGCCGACGGGCTGGTGGTGCACACCACGCTGGATGCCCGCATGCAGGCCTGGGCCACCCAGGCGGTGCGCAACCACACGCGCACGCTGCAAGGCATTGCCAACACCAACTGGAGCAAGCGCGACGGCTGGAACCCCGACAACCCGCTGGTGCACAGCCTGGTGCGCGAGACCACGGCCTATGCCGCCCTGCGTGAAAAAGGCCGCAGCAGCCAGGAGGCCCTGCAGGAGCTGCTGGGCGACAAGGCCTTCCTGCAGCAATTGCGCCAGGACAAGCTGCGCCTGGAAGCCGGCTTTCTGGCCATGGACCCCGGCACGGCCGCCGTGCGCGCCTGGGTCGGCAGCCGTGACTTTGCCCAGGATGCGTTCGACCACGTGCAGCAGGCACGCCGCCAGCCCGGGTCCACGTTCAAGCCCTTTGTCTATGGCGCCGCACTGCAGTCGGGCGTGCCGGCCGATGCGCAGCGCGTGGACCAGGCCGTGGAAATCACGTTGGCCGGGGGCGAGGTGTGGCGCCCCAGCGATGCCAGCCCGCCCAGCGGGCGCAGCATGACGCTGGCCGATGCGCTGGCCTATTCCAAGAACACCATCACCGCCCAGCTGGTGCAGGAAGTCGGTCCGGCCAAGGTGGCGCGCCTGGCGCGCAACCTGGGGGTGCGCAGCAGCCCGCTGGAGGCCGTGCCGGCCCTGGCCCTGGGGGCCAGCCCGGTGTCGCTGCTGGAAATGGTCAACGCCTATGGCAGCCTGGCGCGCGGCGGTCAGTATCGCGCGCCCCTGCTGGTCACACGCATCGAGGACCGCCAGGGCAAGGTGCTGGCCGAGTTTGCCCCGCATCCGGCCGAGCAGGTCTGGGACGAGGAGGAGAACTACGCCCTGGTCGACATGCTGCGCGGGGTGGTGGACAAAGGCACGGGGCGTGACATCCGCCGCCGCTGGGGCATCAAGGACGACGTGGCCGGCAAGACCGGCACCACGCAGAACAACGCCGATGGCTGGTTCATCCTGATGCACCCCGAGCTGGTGGTGGGCGCCTGGGCCGGGTTCAACGACGGACGCATCACCTTGCGCAGCGACCACTGGGGCCAGGGGGCCCGCAGCGCCCTGCCCATGGTGGGTGATTTCACCGCCCAGGCCCTGCGCAGCAAGCTGGTGGACCGCCATGCGCGCTTCACGCCGCCCGAGTCGTCGCACTGGTGGGCCTCGCTGGCCGATGGCGTGCGCCGCCAGATGCAGGCCTGGTGGGGCGCGGAGCGCCAGTCCCCGGCGCCGGTCCCGGGCCGCACCCCGCCGCCGGTGGCCGTGCCGGCCCCAGTGGCGCCTGCGCCGGACAGCGACGTGATCGAGGAGTCCACACCGCCCCTGCCGGTTTCGCAGCTGCCGCCAGCGCCACCGCCTTCCGATGCGCTGGATGCCTGGATGGAGCAGTGGGCGCCACCGCCCGGCACGGCGCCGGACTGGGAGCAAACCCCCCCGGCCGTGCTGGGGCGTCCGGTCGAAGCCCCCTGAACCCTGGGGGTGGGCGCAGCGCCCGGGGCGGGCTTGCGCTATCGTCCTGGGCATGACGATGAGCTTCTGGCAACTGGGATGGCGCACGCTGTGGCGCGATGCGCGTGCGGGCGAGTTGCGCCTGCTGTGGGTGGCGGTCACGCTGGCGGTGGCGGCGCTGACCTCGGTCGCGTTCTTCGCCAACCGGCTGGAAGCCGGCTTGCAGCGCGATGCGCGCCAGCTGCTGGGCGGCGACGTGGTGATCGCCAGCGACGACGGGCAGCTGCAGCGCTTTGTCGACCAGGCCGAGGCCCTGGGGCTGCGCCATGTCACGACCCTGGTCTTTCCCACCATGGGCCGGGCCACCGAGGCGCGCGGCGGCATGGCCAAGCTGGTGGCGCTGAAGGCGGTGGACCAGGGCTACCCCTTGCGGGGCCGCCTGCAGGTGGCCGATGCCGCGGGTGCCGCAGGCCGGGTGACCGCCGAGATTCCCGCCCCCGGCCAGGCCTGGGTGGATGCGGCCCTGCTGTCAGCGCTGGAGCTGCAGGTGGGCGACACCCTGCTGCTGGGCGATGCCAGCCTGCGCATCGCCCAGGTGATCACGGCCGAGCCCGACCGTGGTGGCGGCTTCATGAGCTTTGCACCGCGCGTCATGATCCATGCCCAGGACCTGGCGGCCACCGGCCTGGTGCAACCCGCCAGCCGTATCACCTGGCGCCTGGCCGTGGCCGGCGAGGACGCCCAGACCGTGGCGCGCTACGCGGCCTGGGCCCAGGCCCAGATCGGCGAGGGGCGGCGGGCAGGGCTGCGCCTGGAGTCGCTGGACAGCGGCAGCCCCGAAATGCGCCGCACGCTGGAGCGGGGCGAGAAGTTCCTGAGCCTGGTGGCCCTGCTGGCGGCGCTGCTGTCGGCCGTGGCCGTGGCCCTGGCGGCACGGGCCTTTGCCCAGGGTCACCTTGATGTGGCGGCCATGCTGCGCGTGCTGGGCCTGCCCCAGCGCCGGATTGCCGCCGCGTATGCGCTGGAGTTCGCCGTGGTCGGCCTGCTGGCCAGCCTGCTGGGCGTGGCCCTGGGCTGGGGCGTGCACCACGCGTTTGTCTGGCTGCTGGCGGGCCTGGTGGCCGATGGTCTGCCGCCGCCCAACCTATGGCCCGTGGGTTTTGGCGTGGGCATGGGCATGACCTTGCTGCTGGCCTTTGGCCTGCCGCCCGTGCTGCAGCTGGCCCAGGTGCCGCCGCTGCGCGTGCTGCGCCGCGATGTGGGGGCCATCAAGCCCCTCTCGGCCGGGGTGCTGGGCGTGGGCGTGCTGGGCTTTGGCGCGTTGCTGATGGTGGTCAGCCGCGACCCCAGGCTGGGCGGGATTGCCGTGGGCGGCTTTGCGGCGGCCGCGCTGCTGTTTGCTGCACTGGCCTGGGTGGCCGTCTGGCTGCTGCGGCGCCTGGTGCGCGAGAACGCCGCGCCACGCTGGCTGATCCTGGCCACGCGCCAGCTGGCGGCGCGGCCGGGCTATGCCGTGGTCCAGGTCAGCAGCCTGGCCGTGGGCCTGCTGGCCCTGGTGCTGCTGGTGCTGCTGCGCACCGACCTGGTCAGCAGCTGGCGCCAGGCCACACCGGCGCATGCCCCGAACCGCTTTGTGATCAACATCATGCCGGACCAGGCCCAGGCCTTCCGCAGCCACCTGGAGCAGGCCGGGGTGCAGGGCTACGACTGGTTCCCCATGATCCGGGGGCGGCTGGTGGAGGTCAACGGCCAGGCCGTTCGCCCCGAGAACTACACCGACGACCGGGCCCAGCGCATGCTGGATCGGGAGTTCAACCTCTCCAACGCCCTGGCCATGCCCGACAAGAACACCGTCACCGCCGGCCAGTGGGTGACGGGGGAGGTCGATGGCGCCAGTGTGGAGGACGGCATTGCCCAGACCCTGGGCCTGCACCTGGGCGACACCCTGGTGTTCGACATCGGCGGCGTGCGCCACAGCGCCCGCCTGACCAGCCTGCGCAAGGTGGACTGGGGCAGCATGCGCGCCAACTTCTTCATCATGTTCCCCGTGGCCAGCGTGCCCGACGTGCCCACCACCTACATGGCGGCCTACCGCGCGCCGGCGCAGGCGGGCTTTGACAACGCCTTGCTGCGCCAGTTTCCCAACATCACCAACGTGGACCTGGACAGCACCATCGCCCAGGTGCAGCGCGTGCTGGACCAGGTGATCCGCGCGGTGGAGTTTTTGTTTGCCTTCACGCTGGCAGCGGGGCTGGTGGTGCTGTTTGCCGCCGTCACCGCCACGCGCGAGGAACGCGCGCGGGAGTACGCCATCATGCGGGCCCTGGGCGCGCAAAGCCGCCTGCTGCGCCAGGTGCAGCGGGCCGAACTGGCAGGCGTGGGCCTGCTGGCGGGCTTCCTGGCCAGCTGCGTCGCCATGCTGGTGGGCTGGGCGCTGGCCCGCTGGGTGTTCGAATTCGCCTGGACGGCCGTCTGGTGGGTGCCGCTGGCCGGGGCACTGGCCGGCGCCGTGCTGGCCCTGGGGGCCGGTTGGTGGGGCCTGCGCGAAGTGCTGCAGCGCCCGGTGATGCACAGCCTGCGCGCGGCCGCAGAGTGAGGGCGTACAAAATACATAGCGCTTGACGCATTTGGAAAGACCGTTGTAGGGTGCTTAACCTCCGAAATCGTGGAAGGGTGAGCGCTGGCAGCTCTCGTTTTTGATGAGGCGGGTGCGCCGTCACCGTGCAGCGGCCCCGCCGTTCTGGCTGACGTGCGGATGCGCTGCGCGCTGACCTGGGGGGCGGACGCCGCTTGGCAATCATGGCTGCATGACTGCACTCACACACACCCAACTCCAGACGTTTCGCCACCTCCTGCAGCAGCGTGAACAGCAGTTGCGGCAGGAGCTGGCGGCCGCGCACCAAGAACAGGAACAGCAGGCTGAGGACGCGGAGGACATGCCGCCTGAGCCCGACGCTAACCAGACCCACGAGACGGCCGACCGCGAGGTGCGCTACGCCGAAGCCGTGCGCGACCAGCAGGAGCTGCAGGACGTGCGCGCCGCCTTGCAGCGGCTGGACGATGGCAGCTATGGCGAATGCGTGGTCTGCGGCAAGGCGATCGCCGTGCCCCGCCTGCAGGCCTTCCCCTCGGCCAAACGCTGCATCCAGTGCCAGACCAAGCTGGAGGCCAAGGGCTAGGGACGCAGCCGCTGGTGCGCCACCGTGTCGCTGCGGGCCTGTACGGTAGCCCAGGCCCCCTGCCAGCCGGGCGCCGGCGCCGGGGCAGGGCCGAGACTTAACCCCTGGTCCCCCCCCGGCGGGGCCCAGCTGGCACACTCCCAGGCATGGATGCCTGCCCTGCAGGCTGGTTTGTATTTTTGGGTCCGTGCCATGCAGATAGAAGAAAAGCCCCCGTACGACACACCGTTTGAATGGATCGGCGGGGAAGCCCCCGTGCGCCGCCTGGTGGATCGTTTCTACGACCTGATGGACCTGGAGCCCGGCTACGCCGAGCTGCGCGCCTCGCACGGCAGCACGCTGGAGGATGCGCGCCAGAAGCTGTTCTGGTTCCTGTGCGGCTGGCTGGGCGGCCCCGACCACTATGTGGAGCGTTTTGGTCACCCGCGCCTGCGCATGCGCCACATGCCGTTCGCCATCGGCATCCTGGAGCGCGACCAGTGGGTGGCGTGCATGGACCAGGCCATGCAGGAGACCGAGGTGCCCGAGGCCTTGCGCGTGCGGCTTAAGAGCAGCTTCATGCAGACGGCCGACTGGATGCGCAACAAGGGCGTGTGAGCCGGTCCCTGGCGGCCTGCGGGTGTGCCAGGGCTGTACCACGGGCGCCCGGCCACTGCCTGGTGCGGCCCGCGCGCTTCACCGGCGACCAGCTCCGCATCCGCTCACCCAGGGCATGTGCTGGCGCCACCGCGGGCCTGCAGCGGTGCCGCAGGCGCAATCCAGGTGCGGACCCACCGCTCCACTAAGATAGCTGGCACCAACCAACCGAGAGAGGGAGCTGCCAATGACGACACTGTGGGTCTTGCTGGCCATTGTGGCCGTGCTGGCGCTGTGGGGCATCGCGGTCTACAACCGCCTGCGCCAGTTGCGCAACCGTGTGGACAACGCCTGGTCGCAGATTGACGTCCAGCTCAAGCGGCGCTACGACCTGATTCCCAACCTGGTGGAGGTGGCGCGGGGCTACCTGCAGCACGAAGCCTCCACCCTGGAAGCCGTGGCACGCGCACGCAGCCAGGCGGTGGCGGCCAGCGATGCCGTACGCGATCGTGCGCGAGACGGCCAGGCCCTGGCTGCCCTGTCGACGGCTGAGCAGGTGCTGGGAGGCAACCTGGGGCGGCTGATGGCGGTGATGGAGGCCTATCCCGCACTCAAGGCCGACGCCCAGATGCAGCGACTGGCCGAAGAAATCGCCAGCACCGAGAACCGCATCGGCTTCGCCCGCCAGGCCTACAACGACCAGGTCATGGAATTCAACGACCGGGCCAGCCAGTTTCCGGACCTGCTCTGGGCCCGCCTGCTGGGCTTCATGCACCTGGACATGCTGCAGTCCACGGCCCATGCCCAGGAGCGCGCCACGCCCCAGGTGCGGTTCTGAGCCCCGGCGGCCCCATGCGTTTCTGGGACTGGCAAAGCGATGCCCGGCGCACCACGCGCTGGCTGGTGCTGCTGTTTGGCCTGTGCGTGCTGGCCGCGCTGGCGGCCGTGCATGGTGGCCTGGCGCTGGCCTGGCGGCTGCTGTTTGCGCACCTGGACTATCCCAAGGGCTTTGTGGCCGTGAATGTGGGGGTGACCCTGTTTCTCATCCTCGGCGGCTGGTGGCTGACGCACGAACAGCTCAGTGCCGGGGGGCGCCAGCTGGCGCAGCGCATCGGGGCGCGCGAGGCCCGGCCGGGCAGCACCTCGGCCGAGCAGCAGCTGTGCAACATCGTGCAGGAACTGTGCATGGCCGCGCAGATGCGGCCGCCCCAGGTGGTGGTGCTGGCGCGTGCCGATGCCATCAATGCCTTTGCGGCCGGCTGGGAGCCGGACGATGCCGTGATCGCCGTCACGCAGGGGGCGCTGGACTACCTGACGCGCGA
This sequence comes from Comamonas sp. CAH-2, assembly GCF_009668305.1. Lineage (NCBI taxonomy): Bacteria > Pseudomonadati > Pseudomonadota > Betaproteobacteria > Burkholderiales > Comamonadaceae > Comamonas > Comamonas sp. CAH-2. The sequence continues at coordinate 18,049 of NZ_VSWF01000021.1, read as the reverse complement.
TGAAATGCAGGGGCTGGTGGCGCACGAACTCTCGCACCTCAAGGAGGGCGACACCCGGCTGAACATGCAGCTGGCCGGCATGGTCAGCGGGCTGGAGCTGGTCTACCACTTTGGCGAAACCCTGCGTGAGCGCGGCGGCCTGGCCTGGTGGTTTGGCAATGCGGTCATGGCGGCGGGCTTTGTGGGCTGGTGCAGCGGGCGCCTGCTGAAGGCTGCGGTTGCGCGCCAGCGCGAATTGCTGGCCGATGCCCGTGCCGTGCAATGGACGCGCAGCCGCGATGCCCTGGGCGGCGTGCTGCGCAAGGTGATGACGCAGCGCCAGGAGGCCGCGCGCCACCGCGGCGGCTGGCAGGCCGACCACCGCAGCCATAGCGGGCTGCACCATCCGTTGGTGCAGCACATGCTGCTGGCCGAGACCCCCGACAGCAGCCGGCTGGAGCACTGGCTGGACGCCCATCCGCCCCTGGAGCTGCGGGTGGCCCGCATCTACGGCCGGCCGATGCGGCCCCTGCCGCTGCAGCCCACGCCGGCGGTGCGCGAGGCCGATGGTTTTTGACAAGGTTGATGATGCACACGGACACCCCCACGGCTTCCTGGCAATTGTTGCGAACCATGCCGGCCCTGGCGCACCTGGACGTCGAGCGCCTGCGCTGGCTGGCCGACCGCGTGCAGTGGCGCGTGTTGGCTGCTGGAGAGCCTGTGCCTTGCCCATTCAGCGACACGCGCATCCACCTGCTGCTGTCCGGCCAGGTGCAGGTGTGCTGCGCGAATGTGCAGGGCCGGGAACTGCTGCTGGGTGAGCTGCTGCCCGGGCAAATGTTCGGCAATGCGCTGTCCTGCAAGGCCATGCCCCAGGGCGTGCGCATGGAGGCCACCCAGCCGACGCTGCTGGCGGTGATGGAGGGGCATATCGTGCAGGAATGGCTGTACCACGACAGCGCCATGGTGCTGGGCATCCTGCAGAACGTCACCGACCTGCTGTGGCAGCTGGTGGCCCGCGTGGTCGAGATGGGGACGCTGAATGTCCGCAGTCGCCTGCACATGCGTCTGCTGGCCCTGGCGCAGCGCCAGGGTGTGGAGGGCAACCAGGTGCTGCTGTCCCCCAGCCCCACCCAGGCCAGCTTGGCGGCCTACCTGGGCACCACCCGGGAAGAGGTGGCCCGCGAGATGTCGCGGCTGACGCGCCTGGGGCTGCTGCAGCGCCAGGGACGGAGCATCTTTCTTAGTAATCTGGATGGCTTGCTGGCGCTGGTGGAGGCGCAATAGCGTGGTGGTGCGCGCAGGCGCAATTACATCTGTAACGTGAGAAAACGCACAGACGCAAAACCGCCTCTATAAGAAACTTCGACGCCATGGAGTCCAGACGGCGTTGTCTGCTGACTCGGTGGCAGTCAAGGAGTTTCAAATGCGTTACCACCGTATCTTTTCATGTGCTGCGCTGGCACTGGGCCTGGTCTCAGTCGCTCACGCAGAAGGCAGTACCACTTCTTCAACGCGCAGCACGGCCCCGGAGTTGACCCGTGCCCAGGTGTTGGAGGATCTGCAGCAGTGGCATGCCGCGGGCATGAGCTTCGTGCCCCATCCTTCGGGCTACAGCGACAGTGCGCTGCGCCCGGAGTACCAGCGCTACCTGCAAATGCGACAAAGCAAGACCGAGAAGTCCGAGACCCTGGCTGCCACGACCGAGCAGCCACAGCGTTGAAGACCGATCTGCACTTGCAGACGCACCGCCCACTGGGCGGGCCCTTGTGCCAGTCTTCTGAAGTTCAGGATGCACAGCCGATGGCTGCTGGATGAGCGGGTCGGCACAGGGATGGAGAGAGGGGGCCAGCACCGTGGTGCGAGCCCCCTTTTTTTCTTGCCAGGCCCGCAGGGCTCAGAGCGACAGCTGGGCGCGGCGGATCACATCGCCAAAGCGCTTGCTCTCGTCCAGCATGAACTGCTTGAACTCGGCCTCGGTCGGGAAGTAACTCTCGTAGCCGAAGGTCTGGTACTTGGGCTGGATGTCCGGGTCGTGCAGCACCTTGGTCACGTCCTGGCGCAGCTTGGCGACCACCTCGGCCGGCGTTTTGGGCGAAACGGCCAGGGCATTCCAGCCGGTCACGATGGCATCGGCAGGGCCTCCCGATTCGGCAATCGTGGGCACGTCTTCGTAGCCCTTGAGGCGGTGCGGGGCCATCACGGCCAGGAAGCGCAGCTTGCCGGAGCGGGCCAGCGGACCGGCCGTGCCCGAGGACCCCAGGGCAAAGGCCAGTTCGCCATTAGCCACGCTGGTGTAGAGCTGGCTGGTCTCCTTGAAGATGATGTGTTCCATCTTGGTGCCGGTCAGCGATTCCAGCAGGGCCGAGCCCAGGTGCACCGGGTTGCCCACGGACCACGAGCCATAGTTCAGCTGGCCGGGGCGGGCTTTGGCCGCGGCGATCAGGTCGCCCACGGTCTTGTACGGACTGTCGTTGGCCACGCAGACGAAAAAGAAGGTGCGGAACAGCGGCAGCACGACGTTGAAGTCCTGGGCCACGTCATACGGCAGCTTCTTGAACAGCGAGGGGTAGGCAGCGATGTGCACGTTGTCCAGCTGGATGATGTCCGTGCCATCGGTGGCGCCGCGCTTGAAGGCGTCGATGGCGATGAAGCCGTTGCCACCGGGGCGGTTTTCCACCACCACGGGCTGGTTCCAGAGGCGGCCCAGCTTCTCCGACAGGATGCGCGAGGTGCCGTCCGGGCCGCCGCCGACGGGGAAGGGGTTGATGATGCGCACCGACTTGGTCGGCCATTGGGGCTGGGCGCGCAGGCCGCCCATGGTGCCCAAGGCCAGCGCGCCCAGGGCCATGCCGGCGCGGCGGCGCGTCAGTGTGAAATCCGATGTGCTCATGTTGTCTCCTGAAAGCCAAGGGCCCGAGGCTGTGGCCAGCCTTCTTGTGGGGTGGATGGGGCCAGATGGGCGACTGCCATGCGTTGCGGGTATGGCTGCTGACCCGATTTAGATCGAATCCAAGCGGATTGTCTCAGGATGCATGATTCTTTCCAGCGGCAACACCCGCTAACAGCTATATCGGATTAGCATAGCTTGCTAGTACATTCCCTTAATCATGAACCTGCAGCAGATTGAAACATTTGTACATGTCGCCGAGACCGGCAGCTTCAGCAAGGCCGCCCTGTTGCTGGACATTGCGCAGCCGGCGCTGAGCCGTCAGGTGCGTGCCCTGGAGATCGAGCTGCGGGAAACCCTGCTGATCCGCACAGGGCGTGGCGTGGCCTTGACCGATGCCGGTCGGCGGCTGCTGGAGCACGGGCACGCCATCATGCAGCGCGTGGCCCTGGCCAAGGAAGACCTGGGCAGCCACCGCGACGAGCCCGTGGGCCGCATCGTCGTCGGCCTGCCGCCCAGCCTGGCGCGGCGGCTGACGTTGCCGCTGATCGACACTTTCAGCAAGGAGATGCCCAAGGCACGCCTGGCCGTGGTGGAGGGTTTTTCCGTGAACATCGCCGAGTGGCTGACCTCCGGGCGCATGGACCTGGGGCTGGTCTACACGCCGGAGCCCAATCCCAACATCGAGGTGGTGCCGGTGCTGCAGGAGCCGCTGTGCCTGATTGGCCCGGCCCGCGCCTTGCCGGGTCGCCGGCAGGTGGCGTTCAGCGAGCTGTCGGACTTTCCGCTGATCATGCCGCAGCGCGGCCAGATCTTCCGCAAGCTGATGGAGGCCCAGGCCACGCTGTCGCAGGTCAAGCTGAACGTGGTCTGGGAAGTCTCCAGCGTGCCCGCCATCCTGGACCTGGTGCGCAGCGGCTACGGCTATGCGGCCCTGACGGCCAGCGCCGTGAACCATGCCACGGACGATGCCGGCCTGGCCGTGCTGCCGGTGGTGGAGCCGCAGATCGTCAGCACCCTGTGCCTGGCGCAGTCCTCCAAGAAGCAGGCCACACCCTTGATCAAGCGCACGGCGGAAGTGCTGCGCAAGCTCAGTCAGCAGGTGATTTAAAAATCAGAGCATGGGGCGCAGGTCCCGTGCGGCCTCCTGCAGTAAAGGCAGCAAATCCCGCAGCATGGCCTCGGCCGGCATGCGCTGCGGGGCACACACCACGTTCAGCGCCGCCAGCGTGTGCCCCAGCGGGTTGCGCAGGGGCACGGCGATGGCGTGCACGCCCAACTCGTGCTCCTCGCGGGCCAGGCAGTAATCCTGCTGGCGCACGCCATACAGCAGCGACAGCAGGTGCTGGGCCGAGGTCACGGTGTGCGCCGTCAGGCGCGGCAAGGGGTGCTGGCGCAGCCACTGTTCGAGCGCCTCGTCGTCCAGGCTGGCCAGCAGCACGCGGCCGGTGGAGGTGGCGTGCGCCGGCAGGCGGCTGCCCAGGTGCAGGCCGTGGGCCAGGCGGCGCTCGGGCTGTTCGCTGGTGGCGCTGCGTGCCACGATGATCACCTCGGGCCCGTCCAGCACGACGACGGAGCACGACAGCCCGGTCTGCACCGCCAGCCGCGTCAGCGTGGGCTGCACGGTGCGTGGCAGGCGGGCCGAGGCCAGGTAGCTGCCCGACAGACGCAGCACCTTGGGCGCCAGCCAGAAATACTGGCCATCGCTTTCCAGGTAGCCCAGGTGGGCCAGCGTCAGCAGGTGGCGCCGCGCCGCCGCCCGGGTGATGCCGGCGCGCTGGGCCGCCAGGGTGGCGTTCAGGCGCTGGCGCTCGGTGTCGAAGCTTTCCAGCACGGCCAGGCCTTTGGCCAGTCCGGCGATGTAATCCGCGTGGGCGATGTCGGGCATGGGGGTGTGAGCGTGATCTTCTGCGCGATGATCGCGCAATCTGCACGATGATCGCACAAAGCAGCGGGCGGCTGCATGGTGTTTGATGTGCCGCAAAACTAGGCTCGGGGCTTCGCATTGCAAAAACACACGGAGACACCCCATGCGCACCCAGGTTGCCATCATCGGTGCAGGCCCCGCCGGCCTGCTGCTCGGCCAGTTGCTCTACAAGGCCGGCATCGACAACATCATCCTCGAGCAGCGCAGCGCCGACTACGTGCTGGGCCGCATCCGCGCCGGGGTGCTGGAACAGGTCAGCGTGGACCTGCTGGAGGCCGCGGGGGCGGCCGAACGCATGCACGCCGAAGGCCTGCCCCACGACGGCATTGAGCTGCTGTTCGGTGGCCAGCGCCACCGCATCGACCTGCACGAACTGACCGGCGGCAAGCGCGTCATGGTCTATGGCCAGACCGAGGTGACGCGCGACCTGATGGCCGCGCGCGCCGCCGCCGGCCTGACCACGGTGTACGAGGCGACCAACGTGCAGCCGCTGGACTTTGACGGCGACCAGCCCCGCGTTACCTATGAGCACGATGGCGTGTCGCACACGCTGCAGTGCGACTTCATCGCCGGCTGCGATGGCTTCCATGGCGTGTGCCGCGCCAGCGTGCCCCCGCAGCAGATCCGGACCTTCGAGAAGGTCTACCCCTTTGGCTGGCTGGGCCTGCTGTCGGACACGCCCCCGGTCTCCGACGAGCTGATCTACGCCCACACCGAGCGCGGCTTTGCCCTGTGCAGCCAGCGCAGCCTGACGCGCAGCCGCTACTACCTGCAGGTGCCGCTGACCGAGAAGGTCGAGGACTGGAGCGACGAGCGCTTCTGGGACGAGCTGAAGCTGCGCCTGGACCCCGAGGCCCGCGCCCAGTTGGTGACCGGTCCGTCGCTGGAAAAAAGCATGGCCCCGCTGCGCAGCTTTGTGACCGAACCCATGCGCTTTGGCCGCATGTTCCTGGCCGGCGATGCGGCCCACATCGTGCCGCCCACCGGGGCCAAGGGGTTGAACCTGGCCGCCTCGGACGTGGGCTACCTGTACCAGGCGATGACGGAGTACTACCAGCAGGGCTCGTATGAGGGCATCGAGCGCTATTCCGAGCGCTGCCTGCGCCGCATCTGGAATGCCGAACGCTTCTCGTGGTGGATGACTTCGCTGATGCACAACTTCCCCGAAGGCGGCGGTTTTGACGCCAAGGTGCAGGCGGCCGAGCTGGGCTACATCGTGCGTTCGCGCGCCGCGGCCACGGCCCTGGCCGAGAACTATGTGGGCCTGGCGCTGTAAGTCGGGGAGAGGGGGGTTGCGTCCTATGCTGTCAGGGCATAGCTGCTAGCGGCCCCCCTGGCTAGCCGCAGGGCACGTACCTCTTCACAATGGATGAAAAGCCTGCGCCATGGCCTTGCGGCCATGCCGAAAAGCAGCAGGCACCATCGATCGGAGACATTGGCATGCACACCGCAATCACAGGCATTTCTTCCATGGCCACGCGCCGGGTGCTGGCCGAGCTGGCGCAGGCCTGGCAGGCGCGCGGGGGCGCGGCCCTGGCCCTGGAATCGGTGGGCGGCGTGGATGCCGCCCGGCGCGTGCAGGACGGCGAAGCCTTTGACGCCGTGTTCCTGGCCTCGGACGCCATCGACCAGCTGATCGCCAGCGGCCATGCCGTGGCCGGCAGCAAGGTGGACCTGGTGCTGTCCCGCACGGCCGTGGCCGTGCTGGCCGGCACCGAGCCGCCCGACATCGGTACCGAAGCCGCGCTGCGCGATGCCGTGCTGGCTGCGCCCAGCATCGGCTATTCCACCGGTCCCAGCGGCGTGGCGCTGCAAAAACTGTTTCAAGCCTGGGGCGTGGCCGAGCAACTGCAGCCGCGCCTGGTCCAGGCCTGCCCCGGGGTGCCTGTGGGCCAGCTGGTGGCCGATGGCGAGGTGGCCCTGGGCTTCCAGCAACTGAGCGAGCTGATCCACGTGCCCGGCATCACCATCGTGGGGCCGCTGCCGGACGCCGTGGCCATCGACACCATCTTTTCCGGCGCCGTGGTGGCGGGCTCCGCGCAGGCGCAGGCCGTGCAGCAGCTGCTGGCCTTCATGGCCTCCGAGGCTGCCGCGGCGGCCAAGCACCAGCAGGGCATGGCACCGCCTGCCGTCCCCGCCACCCTCTAGAACCGCCGAGGGCGCCGCGTGCGCCCGGCCGCCTGCCTGCGCGGGCAGGCACAGGCCTTCGGCAAGCCAGCATCACCTATAACACCAGAGACAAGCTAGGTTTTCCCATGCGACAAGTTCCCCAGGCCCCAGGCGCTGCCGCGCTGACTGCCGATGTGCAGACCGTGCTCAACGAGCACCCGTTCTCCCGCTTCCAATGGGCGATCTTTGCCCTGTGCTTTGTCATCGTGCTGCTGGACGGCTTCGACACGGCCGCCATCGGCTACATCGCGCCGTCGCTGCTGACCGAGTGGGGCCTGAGCAAGCCCGACCTGGCGCCCGTGCTCAGCGCGGCACTGTTTGGCCTGGCCGGCGGTGCCGTGTGCTCCGGCCCGCTGGCCGACCGCTTTGGCCGCAAGGCGGTGCTGGTGGGGTCGGTGCTGGTGTTTGCCGTGGGCTGCCTGGCATCGGGCTATGCGCACGACCTGCAGACCCTGACCGCGCTGCGCTTTGTCACCGGCCTGGGGCTGGGGGCGGCCATGCCGAACGCGGTGACGCTGATGAGCGAGTACTGCCCCGACGCGCGCCGCGCCATGCTGACCAATGCCATGTTCTGCGGCTTTCCGCTGGGCGCGGCCCTGGGTGGATTCCTGGCGGCCTGGATGATCCCGCATTTCGGCTGGCGCAGCGTGCTGTACCTGGGCGGCGTCGTGCCCTTGCTGGTCGTGGTGCTGCTGGTGCTGGTGCTGCCGGAGTCGGTGCGCTACATGGTGGCCCGGGGCTATGCGGCAGACCGCATCCGCAAGCCGCTGGCGCGCATCGCCGGCGATGCCGTGCTGCAGGTGCAGCAGTTCGTGATGACGGAGCGCAAGGCGGCCGTGGCCGGCAAGAGCGGCATGGGCGTGGTCCTGTCTAAGCCCTACCGCCTGGGCTCGTTCATGCTGTGGCTGGCGTACTTCATGGGCCTGGTCATCTTCTACGCGCTGATGAACTGGATGCCGGTGCTGTTCAAGGAAGGCGGCCTGGACCCGCAGATGGCCACCCTGGTGGCGGCCCTGTTCCCGCTGGGCGGCGTCGGGGCGGTGTTCTTTGGCTGGCTGATGGACCGCTTCAACGCCAACCGCATCATTGCCGTGGGCTATGCGCTGACGGCGGCCTCCATCTGGTGGATCGGCCAGGAGGCGGGCAGCCTGGGCTGGCTGGTGGTGGCGGTGTTCGTGGCAGGCACCCTGATGAACACGGCCCAGTCGTCCATGCCCGCGCTGGCCGCGGCCTTCTACCCCACCAGCGGCCGTGCCACCGGGGTGGCGTGGATGCTGGGCATTGGCCGCTTTGGCGGCATCGCTGGGTCCTTCCTGGTGGCCGAGTTGACGGCGCGCCACCTGGGCTTCAGCCAGATCTTCACCGTGGTGGCCATTCCGGGCCTGATTGCGACGGCCGCCCTGGTCATCAAGCAAGCCACCAGCCCCAAGGACGGGCACTGAGGGCAGGCCGCCCCGGCCTGCCAGCACCCCGACGGGTTTCTTCCACTTTTTTGCGAGGGCTTCCCCCATGATCATCGACGTACACGGCCACTACACCACCGCCCCGGCCGCCCTGGGCGCCTGGCGCGATCTGCAGATCGCCGGCCTGAAAGACCCGGCCCAGACCCCCCAGGCCAGCGACCTGCGCATCAGCGACGACGACATCCGCGAGACCATCGAGACCAACCAGCTGCGCCTGATGAAAGAGCGTGGCTCGGACCTGACCATCTTCAGCCCGCGCGCCAGCTTCATGGCCCACCACATTGGTGACTTCCAGACCTCCAGCACCTGGGCCGCCATCTGCAACGAGCTGTGCTACCGCGTCAGCCAGCTGTTCCCCGACCACTTCATTCCCGCGGCCATGCTGCCGCAGTCGCCCGGCGTTCAGCCAGCCACTTGCATCCCCGAGCTGGTCAAGTGCGTGGAGCAGTACGGCAACGTGGGCATCAACCTGAACCCCGACCCTTCGGGCGGCCACTGGACGTCGCCCCCGCTGTCCGACCGCAGCTGGTACCCCATCTACGAAAAGATGGTGGAGTACGACATCCCCGCGATGATCCACGTCTCCACCAGCTGCAACAGCTGCTTTCACACCACGGGCAGCCACTACCTGAATGCCGACACCACGGCCTTCATGCAGTGCCTGACGTCGGACCTGTTCAAGGACTTCCCGACACTGAAGTTCCTGATCCCCCATGGCGGCGGTGCCGTGCCCTACCACTGGGGGCGTTTCCGCGGCCTGGCGCAGGAGATGAAGAAGCCGCTGCTGGAAGAGCACCTGCTGAACAACATCTTTTTCGACACCTGCGTCTACCACCAGCCGGGCATCAACCTGCTGACCGAGGTGATCCCCACCCAGAACATCCTGTTCGCCAGCGAAATGATCGGCGCCGTGCGCGGCATCGATCCGCAGACCGGCCACTACTACGACGACACCAAGCGCTACATCGAGGCCACGCAGAACCTGACGGCCGAGGAAAAGCACATGGTCTACGAAGGCAACGCCCGCCGCGTGTTCACGCGCCTGGATGCGGCGCTGAAGGCCCAGGGCAAGTAAGACGACATAAAAACCAGAGCTGCTGATGCTCGTCAATCAAGGTTTTCAAATAGAAAACGCCTTGAAAACCAGCAAAGAACAGCACCAACCGCTCACCTTTTGAAAAGACGAGGAAAGACCATGTACGAACTTGGCGTGGTGTACCGCAACATCCAACGGGCCGACCGCACCGCGGCCGACGGCCTGGGCGCCCTGGGCTCGGCCACCGTGCACGAGGCCATGGGCCGCGTCGGCCTGCTGCAGCCCTATATGCGCCCCATCTACCCCGGGGCCCAGGTCTCGGGCACGGCCGTCACTGTGCTGCTGCAGCCCGGCGACAACTGGATGATGCATGTGGTGGCCGAGCAGATTCAGCCCGGCGACATCGTGCTGGCCGCCGTGACCAGCCCCTGCACCGACGGCTATTTCGGCGACCTGCTGGCCACCAGCTTCCAGGCCCGTGGCGCCCGCGCCCTGGTCATCGACGCCGGCGTGCGCGACGTCAAGACGCTGCAGGCCATGGACTTCCCGGTGTGGAGCAAGGCGATCTCGTCCAAGGGCTGCATCAAGGCCACGCTGGGCGCGGTCAACGTGCCCGTGGTCTGCGCCGGCCAGCTCGTCACCCCGGGGGATGTCATCGTGGCCGATGACGACGGCGTGGTCTGCGTGCCCGCCGCCCGCGCCACCCAGGTGCTGGCTGCCGCGCAAAAGCGCGAAAGCTTCGAAGGCGAGAAGCGCGCCAAGCTGGCCAGTGGCGTGCTGGGCCTGGACATGTACCAGATGCGCGAGCCACTGGCGGCAGCCGGCCTCAAGTACATCGACTGAACGGAGGCCCCACGATGAGCACACCCACCACCGGTGACTTCACCAAGACCCCTGGCTGGCTCGACTGGTACAGCGGCCCCAGCCGGCCGCGCTTCCAGCTGCCCGCCGGCGCGGTCGATGCCCACTGCCACGTCTTCGGGCCGGGGGCGGAATTCCCCTACGCCCCCGAGCGCAAGTACACCCCCTGCGACGCCAGCAAGCAGCAGCTGTTCGCGCTGCGCGACCACCTGGGCTTTGCGCGCAACGTCATCGTGCAGGCCACCTGCCACGGCGCCGACAACCGCGCCATGGTCGATGCCTGCCTGGCCAGCGGCGGCCGGGCGCGCGGCGTGGCCACGGTGCGCCGCTCCATCACCGACGACGAACTGCACCAGCTGCACGCCGCCGGCGTGCGCGGCGTGCGCTTCAACTTCGTCAAGCGCCTGGTGGACTTCACGCCCAAGGACGAGCTGATGGAGATTGCCGGGCGCATCGCCCAACTGGGCTGGCACGTGGTCATCTACTTCGAGGCCGTGGACCTGCCCGAGCTGTGGGACTTCTTCACCCGCCTGCCCACCACCGTGGTCGTGGACCACATGGGCCGCCCCGACGTGGGCCAGGGCGTGGACAGCGCAGAATTCGCCCTGTTCCTGAAGTTCATGCGCGAGCATCCGAACGTCTGGAGCAAGGTCAGCTGCCCCGAACGCCTGTCCGTCACCGGCCCCCAGGCCCTTCATGGTGAGCAGGCCGCCTACCGCGACGTGGTGCCGTTCGCCCGCCGCGTGGTCGAGGAATTCCCCGACCGCGTGCTGTGGGGCACCGACTGGCCGCACCCCAACCTGAAGGACCACATGCCCGACGACGGCCTGCTGGTGGACTTCATCCCGCACATCGCGCCGACCGCCGAGCTGCAGCGCAAGCTGCTGGTGGACAACCCGATGCGCCTGTATTGGCCGCAAGAGGCGTAGCCCCCGGTGGGCGTCCGCAGCACCTGCCGACCAGGGCAGGGCCAGCGCCCACGCAGTGAATGACAGCCGCTGTCCATGCCCGCAGGTGCGGGCACCGGACGCAACCAGGAGAACACCATGGCACTGGACAAACCCTACCTCGACGTACCGGGCACCACCATTTTTGATGCTGAGCAAAGCCGCAAGGGCTATTGGCTCAACCAGTTCTGCATGAGCCTGATGCAGGCCGAGAACCGCGCCCGCTTCAAGGCGGACGAGGACGCCTACCTGGCCACCTGGCCGATGACGACCGAGCAGAAGGCGGCCGTGCGCGCGCGCGACCTGAACTGGATGATGCGCACCGGCGGCAACATCTACTTCCTGTCCAAGCTGGGCGCCACCGATGGGCTGAGCTTCCAGCAGATGGCGGGGTCCATGACCGGCATGACCGAAGAGGCCTACCGCGCCATGATGCTGGCGGGCGGCCGCAGCCCCGAGGGCAACCGCGTGCTGGGCGAGGGCGGCAACGCCCAGGGCCCCATGTCCATGTCCTCGGCCTGGAAGGAATGGGAAGCGGTGCAGGGCCAGCTGGCGCTGGCCGATGCGGTGCAGAACGCCCACGGCCAGGGGGCGCAGGGCCAGGCTCGCATCACCGCCTCGGTCTTCACCTCGCACGTGCCGGCGATTGGCGCGGCCATCGACCACGGCAAGACCGGCGACGACTACTGGAAGCCGCTGTTCCAGGGCTACGAGTACTCCAAGCAGTGGATGCAGGACCACCTGCCGGACGTGATCTTTCTGGTCTACAACGACCACGCCACCTCGTTCGACCTGGGCGTGATCCCCACCTTCGCCATCGGTACGGCCGCCGAGTTCGAGCCCGCCGACGAAGGCTATGGCCCGCGCCCCGTGCCCAAGGTGCAGGGCCACCCCGACCTGGCCGCGCACATCGCACAGTCGGTCATCCAGCAGGACTTTGACCTGACCCTGGTGAACACGCTGAAGGTGGACCACGGCCTGACCGTGCCCCTGTCGCTGATGTTCGGCCAGCCCGAGCACTGGCCCTGCCAGGTCATCCCCTTCCACGTCAACGTAGTGCAATACCCCGTGCCCTCGGGCCAGCGCTGCTTCCAGCTGGGCCAAGCCATCCGCCGCGCGGTGGAAAGCTATGACCGCCCGCTGAAGGTGCAGATCTGGGGCACGGGCGGCATGAGCCACCAGTTGCAGGGTCCACGCGCCGGCCTGATCAATGCCGAGTGGGACAACCGCTTCCTGGATCGCCTGATCGCCGATCCCGCCGACCTGGCCACCATGCCGCACATCGACTACGTGCGCGAGGCCGGCAGCGAAGGCATCGAGCTGGTGATGTGGCTGATCGCCCGGGGTGCCATGGCCGATGTGGCCGGCGGCCCCGCGCCCAAGCTGGCGCACCGTTTCTTCCACGTGCCGGCTTCGAACACGGCCGTGGGCCATCTGATTTTGGAGAACCGCAATGACTAAGACGATCAAAGTGGCGCTGGCCGGCGCCGGTGCCTTCGGCATCAAGCACCTGGATGGGATCCGCAAGATCGACGGCGTGGAAGTCGTCTCGCTGGTGGGCCGCCGCCTGGAGCCCACGCAGGAAGTGGCCGCCCAGTACGGCATCGGCCACGTGACCACCGACCTGGCCGAAGCCCTGGCACTGCCCGAGGTGGACGCCGTCATTCTGTGCACGCCCACGCAGATGCACGCCGCCCAGGCCATCCAGTGCATGCAGGCCGGCAAGCACGTGCAGGTGGAAATCCCCCTGGCCGACAGCTGGGCCGAAGCCCAAGCCGTGCTGGACGTGCAGCAGCAGACTGGCAAGGTGGCCATGGTGGGCCACACCCGCCGCTTCAACCCCAGCCACCAGTGGGTGCACCAGCAGATCGAAGCCGGTGCGTTCAACATCCAGCAGATGGATGTGCAAACCTACTTCTTCCGCCGCACCAACATGAACGCCCTGGGGCAGGCCCGCAGCTGGACCGACCACCTGCTGTGGCACCACGCGGCGCACACCGTGGACCTGTTTGCCTACCAGGCGGGCAGCCCCATCGTCAAGGCCAACGCCGTGCAAGGCCCGATCCACAAGGACCTGGGCATTGCCATGGACATGAGCATCCAGCTCAAGGCCGCCAACGGCGCCATCTGCACGCTGAGCCTGTCGTTCAACAACGATGGCCCGCTGGGCACGTTCTTCCGCTACATCGGCGACACCGGCACCTACATCGCACGCTACGACGACCTGGTCAACGGCAAGGAAGAGAAGATCGACGTGTCCCAGGTCGATGTGTCCATGAACGGTATCGAGCTGCAGGACCGCGAATTCTTCGCCGCCATCCGCGAAGGGCGCGAACCCAATTCCAGCGTGCAACAGGTCCTGCCGTGCTACCGCGTGCTGCACGAGCTGGAGCAGCAACTGAACGCCGATTGATTGGTTGGGTATTTGGTGTGAAATAGGCTGCTGACCCAGTGTGGTTATGGGTTGGCAGCTATGGAATGAAGAGTGTGCCGGGGCGCGACAACGGCACATTTCGCACAGCCCCTGGCGCGCAGGCGCTGTGCGCGGGGGCTGGCGCTTTCGTGGCGGCAGCCGCTCAAAAGCAGGCCTGTTGGATGTGCGCGGCAGGACTGGTGGGTTTCAGATCAGAAGTTCTGTGCCGGAGCGGCCACTATCGCTCGCACGAGTTTGGGAATCGTCGCTTTCCCCTGAACTGGAGACTGGATTGCGCTGTGGGCTGGGTAGCAATTGGCGGGCCCACTTTTGCCTGCAGCGATAGGCTTCTAACGACCCAAAGCAGTCTTTGACCGCTGATAATCCTTCTTGTCGACACCAAATTTCAGACGAAAAATGCCCCTTGCGAGGGGCATTTTTTCATTTTAGAAATCAACTTGTAGATGTTGATGCCATCAAGGTCCAACTCAAGCGCCATGACATCCGAATCTCGATGGATGGCAAGGGCGCTTGGAGTGACAACGTCTTTGTAGAACGCTTGTGGCGCTCCATCAAGTACGAAGAAATCTATCTCAAAGCCTATGACAGCGTGTGTGCCGCACGCTGTGCCATTGCCCAATGCCCCCATCAGGCGCACAGCTAGGCCCCTCCTGATGAGGCGTACATTGGAGCATTGCCTTTTGCACAAATGCAGGTTGCATAACCTCGAGGATCTGGCTTAGCAACTGGCTTGAGTTGTTCAAACGACCGGGACCACATCTGCCTCCACAAATCGCCTGGACCGCCGTCGGTCCATGATTGCTGCCCCAGACATGAACCAAACGCCCAGCTATGGACCGGGAAACGATCGGCCGCGAAGGCCAGACTCCGCCGTTGTGCCGGAGCCAATCGTTAAACCCGAGGCTGGACTCGGCGTACGTCCTGCCGAAAGTTGAGGAAGGCCCGCCGATCACTCGGGGTTGAGGGTACGCTTAAAAAGGCTGTGCAGTTGGGTGCGTAAAGCTTGCCGTGGTGACCACCCCACTGGAATTGCCATCCTTCGTGGAGAAGTTGGCGAACCAGGGCGTTTATTTCCTTTGAGGTGCTGTAGCGTTTCATGCGGCGACCTTTTCAAGCGCCCCAAGGTAGCGAGCACAAAACTTGGCTGGATCCATGCCCACTGTAGCAAACGCCTGTGCCGCGCCAACTTCCGGAATCGGGCGACTGTAACGGTAGCGGGATTGGCCCAAGGCATTCTGAAAAAAGCGCCCTAAAGGGTCAATCATCACGTAGGACTCAACCATTTCAGTGTTGTCCTCGATGCACATGAGGTCCCCTAGCGCTTGATGTCGAACTACAAATTCCTGAAAGGCCGCATCGCTAACCATCAGTTGGTTTGTCACAATTGGCAGCATGCGCAGTACCTTCCAGCGCTGAGGCGCCAATTTCAGGATCACGTCGCTGAGATCCTCGTGGCAATTGCTTGCGTTGACGACGGTGTTGATCTTGATCTGCAACTCGGGGTTTCTCCGCCTAGCAGCGCTTATCCCTTCTTGAAGGTGTTCGATCGCTAGTAACTGGCCATGTCGGCTTTGCCGACCGATCTGACGGTTGGTCGTAGAAATGCCCGAATCCAAGCTGAAGCCGAGCATGGAGAGGTTAGGTGCCAATTGTTGAGCAAGCTCAAGCGAGAAAAGGCTGCCGTTGGTGATTAAGGAGGTGTTAAAACCGATCCGTCGGGCGTCGGTAAGAATCCGGTGAACGTGCTCCGCATAAAGGAGGGGCTCTCCTCCTGCCAAATTAAGCCGAATCCCCTTCCAGTCCATCGCTTGCCGAAGCGGGTTAGCAACGTTTTGCGGATGGAAATACTGCCAAAGGTTTTCGAGCATCTGCATAGTGCCAGGGACGTTATGAACGAGCTCACGGTTGTTACCAGTCCAATGCGCATAGCAATAGCGACAGCGATAGTTGCAGGCTTCGGTGATATGCCAATTGATCACTAGTTCTGACAACAACGGGCGTACGCCCCCCTTCCTCGTCAAGGAATGCTTCATGGTCATCTCCTAACGAGTTATGCGTCGAGGTGGGCTACGTAGCAGAGGCGAAAGCCGACCTTCAAGCCCTTGTAACGCATAGTCAGATACGCTGGGCAGCGATCACGGTCAAGAGGACCCGTCATCAGGGCTCTGCCGGTCGCGGCGTTGGCCACAGGGGCATAACCGTCAGCGTAATCCGCTAACCATTCACCAAAATCTACGACAGAGACGAACGGAAGCCCCTGTTGATTCTGCGTCCAGGTGATTTCTTTGCCAAAACGCAGATATCCCCCACCGTCGCAAGCCTCGGGATAACGGTGCGAGGTTTTTCCGCCAGTTTTTCCATCTCCGCCTTCGATGACCCAGGTCAAGTCACCCCAGCCATCTTTCTTGATGTCTTGCGCAGGTGGTGGACTGATTTGTTTCCATTCTTCTACTTCCAGCAGGCGGACGGGAAGTCCAGTTTTTTGCTCGTAGTAACGGCAATAAGCCAAGGCATCAAACCATGTGATGCTTGCCGGCAGATGGTCGTCGTCGTGCAGATTAACAGCGTCGAGATCGGCTTCAAGCTGACTGTTGGCACGCGATGATCGGGAGATGCGGTCATCGCGCCAATCCGAACCCTCGAAGAAACGCCAAAATTCCTGGATCGTTACCGGCGGCGAAACCATCAAGCAGTAATCGTTGAGTCGATGGGGAATAAAGTTCAGGTCATTCTGCCCCTTCGGCTGAGTGGGCACGGCATAGTTACGGCGCGTTGCCAGAAGTTCACGCATGAGCAGCTTGGGGTAACCAGGCCAGGTAGCTACTGTTCCGCCTTCCTCATAGTGGCGGGTTTCTGCGCTGTGCTCCAGCCGCTCATACCATTCACCGGTTGTGAAGTAGAGGTGAGCGTTAAGTTCGGATGCCTTCATCGCTGTCGGTAGTTCGTGACTCTTGAGGATCGGGTGGTACGGATTCCCAGTGAATGCTTCGTCCCGTTGATTACGGATGACCCAGTCAAATGCACCATTTTTCCCTTTCAGGAAAACGAGGTTGTCGTTACCAGGGAAGGGAATCACCTCGACCCAGCCAGATTCGGAGCGTTCAATCTCTTCGCGAAAGATATCGAAGACCCGGCGATCAAAAGCCAATTCCTCCTTGCTGGCGTTGTACAAACGGAACTCTGGTGGCCGCTGCATTGGCGCCACCAGATTGTCTCCAAGGAGGTTGAAGGCGACAGCAACGTGATCAAAACGGTATGACAGAAGCAGCAAGTCACGGCCGGTCAGTTCAAGTAAATCCGACGCATCGGCGTCCCAATCAAATTCACGCTCTAAGGAGAGAACTACTTGATTCGCACGTTCCTCGCACCACTCCAATTCGGCCTCGTCACTGCTGAAAGTTACGCCAGCCAATTGATACATGTCGATACGACCGCGACCGCTAGCGGCGAAAAATTTGGAGCCGACGCCAGTAAAAATTTTTTCAGGAAGTGGCAAGCCTGAATTGAAGATGCGCTCCGAGACCTGACGGGCTGTGAGCCGATGAATGAACATCCGCCGCCAGCTGATCAAGTCGGTAGGTTGCGTCATGCCGTGGCTATTGAGAAACTCGATCAGTTGCTGTTCGCTATGCTGCCAAGCATCGAAAGTTTTGCTGCCCAGAGCTTGCGCGAGTCCATGGCGCAGGCTGCTGAGATGTAGGGATGGGTTATCGGAAACAGGCTGGCCGGGGCGCTTGCGCGCATCCCGAAGGGCTTTTGCAGAGTTCTTGAGATGGACGTGATGTAAGCCATCAAGCCGCATGGACCAGAACCACGGTTCAGCGGCTTCTGCTTGACCGGGACGAGGAACCAAGAGGTAGACAGGGCGGACTGCGCGCAGCAGGGTTTCGGTGTTCATGTGAATCTCCAATCAATCGCCACGACAAAGCCGTGCTGCCTCAGGCAACATTAAAAATGTCAGCAGATTTGGAGATTTAAGAGGGGTGCCCTTTGAGCGATTTCGGCTGAAGAGACAGCTTTCCACCCGCGAGTGCTCACACGCTTTTTATAGGTTAGCGCGATTTCAACCCGATGACAATAGGGTGGTGGATCAGCAGGGCGTGTCCGAACTTTTGTGTAAACGGGGCGGACTTCAGTTGACGGAGATGCGGTCTCCGAACTGAATGGTAAATCGGGTCAACGCTGCCTTCCAATCCCGAATCGGCATGGTCCACTTCTGACTGATGTTGCGCAGGGCCAAGTAAAACAACTTAGTCAGCGCCTCATCGCTGGGGAATGAACCCCGGTTCTTGCTCAGCTTCCTCAGGCCCATGTTGACCGACTCGATGGCGTTGGTCGTGTAA
>NZ_VSWF01000020.1:0-69813 GCF_009668305.1 Comamonas sp. CAH-2 | reverse complement strand
ACTGGGAAAGCTTCTAAACACAGCTCAGTGCGCCACCAACCGCTGGGGTCGCGTGGTCCTGGCCAGCATGGGCCCCGGCTGATGCCTGCCCCCTGCGCCAGCGGCACGCCCCCAGCCCCCATGCAAAAAGCCGTGCCCACAGGCACGGCTTTTTGCTTGTGCATCGGGCGCAGCGCGCCGGGAATCACACCACGGTCGAAGAGGCCTGGCGGGTTTCGGCAAAGCGCTGGGCCACTTCCTTGCGCATGTCCTTGCGGATCAAGGCCGCCTGCCAGCGGCGCTGCTGCTCCTCGGTCTCGGTCTGCAGCGCAGGCACCGGCACGGGCTTGCGCGCATCGTCCACCGCCACCATGGTGAAAAAGCAGCTGTTCACATGGCGCACCACCTGGGTGCGGATGTCTTCGGCAATCACCTTGATGCCGATTTCCATGGACGAATGGCCGGTGTAGTTCACGCTGGCCAGGAAGGTCACCAGCTCGCCCACATGGATGGGCTGCAGAAACATCACCTGGTCCACGCTCAGCGTCACGCAGTAGCGACCGGCATAGCGGCTGGCGCAGGCGTAGGCCACTTCGTCCAGCTTCTTCAAGATTGCGCCCCCGTGCACATTGCCGGAAAAATTGGCCATGTCAGGGGTCATCAGCACCGTCATGCTGAGTTGGTGTGCAGGCAAGTTCATGGCGGTGGATTGTAGGAACGGATGGTGGCAGTGGCACGACAGCCGCCGGGCAACCCGCGGCCCCTGCGGGGCTTGACCGCTTGGCTACACTGCAGGGGCCGCCCGTCTGTGTGATGGGCGTTGCTTTTTTTGGCCCCCACTCACGTACTTGCCGCCCCATGACTGCTGCCCCTGCCCTGCCCGCCACCACCGCCTTCGACGCCATTATCCTGGGCGCCGGCGCGGCCGGGCTGTTCTGCGCCGCGCAGGCCGGGCAGGCGGGCCTGAAGGTGCTGCTGATCGACCACGCCGAGAAGGTGGCCGAGAAGATCCGCATCTCCGGCGGCGGGCGCTGCAACTTCACCAACCGCGACCTGGACGTGCGCGCGCCGCACAAGCACTACGTGGGCCAGAACCCACAGTTCTGCCGCTCGGCCCTGTCGCGCTACACCCCGGCCGACTTCATGGCGCTGCTGGAGCGGCACGGCATTGCCTACGAGGAAAAGCACAAGGGCCAGCTGTTTGCCAGCACCAGCGCGGAGGACATCATCCGCATGCTGCTGGCCGAGTGCGCCACCGGCCAGGTCGCGCACTGGCAGCCCTGCGCCGTCAAAAAAATCAGCTTTTTGCCTTCCAGCGCAGATGCAGCAAGCGCCGGCAGCTATGAAATTTCCACCGACCGGGGCGTGGTGCGCGCGCCGCGCCTGGTGCTGGCCACGGGCGGCCTGTCCATCCCCAAGATCGGCGCGACGGATTTCGGCTACCGCATCGCCCAGCAATTCCAGCTGCCGCTGGTGGAACGCCACCCCGGCCTGGTGCCGCTGACCTTTGACGGCGCGGCCTGGCAGCCCTACGCCCAGCTCGCAGGTCTGGCCCTGCCGGTGGAAATCAGCACCGGCCGCAAGAAGGAACGCATGAGCTTCCACGAAGACCTGCTGTTCACCCACCGCGGCCTGTCCGGCCCGGCGGTGCTGCAGATCTCCAGCTACTGGAAAGCCGGCACGCCCCTGCAGATCAACCTGCTGCCCGGCACCGACCTGGCCGCGCTGCTGCAACAGGCCAAGGCCCGCTCGCGCAAGCTGGTGGTCAACGAACTGGCGGCCTTGCTGCCCGCGCGCCTGGCCGAAGCCTGGGTCAGTCAGCAGCCCGAGCTGCAGCGCCCCATCAACGAGGCCAGCGACAAGGCCCTGGGCAAGCTGGCCGAGCAACTGAGCCGCTGGGAGATCACACCCACGGGCTCGGAAGGCTACAAGAAGGCCGAAGTCACCCTGGGCGGCATCGCCACCCAGGCGCTGTCGCAGCAGACCATGGAATGCAAGACCCAGCCCGGCCTGTACGCCATCGGCGAGGTGGTGGATATCACCGGCTGGCTCGGCGGCTACAACTTCCAGTGGGCCTGGGCCAGTGCCTTTGCCTGCGCCCAGGCCATGGCGCAGCAGCAGGCCGCGCAGGCCTGAAGCCCCAGTCCGCCAGTGGGCGAAGCGGCCACTGCAGATACATTTCCAAAAGTCGTTATAATGCTCGACTTTGCTGGCATATCCCCGTCGGCCATACTAGTTAATAGAGACGGGGAACAACCGCTGCTTATGGCTCTCAGGCCCGATCTTCCCGAGAACCCGCTGACAGCACAGATATATCTGGAAACTGAATGACTACCATCCGCGTCAAAGAAAACGAACCCTATGAAGTTGCCCTGCGCCGCTTCAAGCGCACCATCGAAAAGCTGGGTCTGCTGACCGACCTGCGCGCTCGCGAGTTCTACGAAAAGCCCACAGCCGAGCGCAAGCGCAAGAAGGCTGCTGCCGTGAAGCGCCACTACAAGCGCGTTCGCAGCATGCAACTGCCCAAGAAGCTGTACTAATCGTCGATTAGGATCAGTCGGCCGTCAAACGCCGCAAACCCGCGCTCGGGACGCCAGGCGCGGGTTTTTTGTTTTCTGGCCACTGCCCGGACGCAGTGACCTCTCGGTGCCAGGCCCTCACAGCAGCGGCCACGGCGCCCTACCCAGGAGAGATGTATGAGCTTGAAAGCCCAGATTACCGAAGACATGAAGACCGCCATGCGCGCCAAGGACAGCGCGCGCCTGGGCACCATCCGCCTGCTGCAGGCCGCGATGAAGCAAAAGGAAGTGGACGAGCGCATCGAGCTCGATGACGCCGCCGTCATCGCCATCGTCGACAAGCTGATCAAGCAGCGCAAGGACAGCATTGCCGCCTTCGAAGCCGCCAACCGTGCCGACCTGGCCGATGTGGAAAAGGCCGAGCTGGAAGTGCTGAAGGTCTACCTGCCCGAACGCATGGGCGAGGCCGAGATCACCGCCGCCGTGCAAGCCATCGTGGCCGAGCTGGGCGCCAGCGGCCCTGGCGACATGGGCAAGGTGATGGGTGCCGTCAAGGCCCAGCTGGCCGGCAAGGCCGACATGGGCCTAGTGTCCGCCGCCGTGAAGGCCGCGCTGAGCAAGTAATGGCGGACCGCGCTGGGCGCGGACTGCTCCAGGGTGTGGGTGCCGCTGTGCGCCCACACCCTTTATTTTTGGGCAGCTTGCACGACCTGCTGCATGGCCTGCTTGATCCCGGCTGGCTGCGTGCGGGCAAAGAAGGCCTGCAGAAACTCCACGCACACGCGCACCTTGGCCGAGCGCTCCAACCGCGTCGGGTACACGGCCCAGATGTTGGCGCTTTGCTGCCAGTCGGGCAGCACCTGCACCAGGCGCCCGGCGGCCAGCTCGGCCGCCACATCCCACAGCGAGCGCAGCACCACGCCATGGCCGTCCAGCGCCCATTGCACGGCCATCTCGCCATGGTTGGTGGACAGCGGCCCGGTCACCTTCACGCTGCGCTCCTGGGCGCCACTGCGCAGCTTCCACACGCCAAACGGGTGGTCGCGCTCCTTGATCACCAGGCAGTCGTGGGCGGCCAGCTCGTCCACGCTGCGCGGCACACCGCGGCGCTGCAGGTAGGCGGGCGCGGCGCACAGCACGCGGCAGTTGTCCGCCAGGTGGCGCGCGATCAGGTGCGGCGCGATCTCGTCGCCCACGCGCACATCCAGGTCCAGCCCCTCGGCCGCCACATCCACCAGGCGGTCGAACACTTCCAGCCGCAGCTGCAGGCCCGGGTAGCGCAGCGCCAGCTGGGACAACGCCGGTGCCACCACGTTGCGGCCAAAGCCAAAGCTGCTGCTGACCCGCAGCAGGCCACGCGGCTCGCGGCGCGTGATCTGGGCTTCCTGCAGCAGGTGCTCCATATCGTCCAGGATGCGCTGCGCCCACAGGAAGATGCGCTCGCCCTCCTCGGTCACCACCACGCGACGTGTGCTGCGGTGCAGCAGCTTGACCCCCAGGGTGGTCTCCAGCAGGCGGATGCGTTTGCTCACATAGGCGGGCGAAGCCTCCAGCGCCGTGGCCGCCGCCACGAAGCTGGATTTGCGCACCACGGTGATGAAGACACGCAGGTCTTCCGGCGCGGGCATGGTGTGCACGATGGGCGTCTCCGTTCCACAAAACGGCCGATTGTAGGCAGGACGCGGCGCGCCTACAGGCTCATGCCGCTGTCCTGGATCACCTTGCGCCAGCGCTCCAGGTCCTTGGCGATCAGCTCGCCGAACACCTGGGAGCTGCTGGGCATGGGCTGTGCACCCTCGCTTTGCAGGCGCTCCAGAATGGCCGGGCTTTGCAGCGAGGCATTGATCTGCGCATTCAACTGCTCCACCACGGCCTTGGGCATGCCAGCCGGGCCGACGATGCCATACCACTGGTCGGCCTCGAAACCCGGCACGGCCGCCTCGGCCACCGTGGGCACCTGCGGCAGGATGGCCACGCGCTGCGGCGAAGACACGGCCAGGGCCTTGACCTGCCCGGCCTTGAGCTGCGCCAGCACTGCGGGAATGCCGGTGAACAGCGCCTGCACCTGGCCGGCGACCAGGTCGTTGACCGCCGGGGCGGTGCCCTTGTAGGGCACATGCTGCATCCGCACCCCGGTCTGCTGCGCCAGGTAGGACATGGTCATGTGCGCCGCGCTGCCATTGCCGCCGGAGCTGTAGTTGATCTGATCCGGGTGGGCCTTGGCGTAGGCGATGAAAGACGGCAGGTCGGTCACCGGCAGCGTGGGGTGGACCACCAGCACGTTGGGCACGCGTGCCACCCAGGCGATCGGGGTGAAGCTACGCACCGGGTCATAGGGCAGCTTGGAGTACAGCGAGGGCGTGATGGCCAGGGTGCCCACATGCCCCATGAGCAGGGTGTAGCCATCGCCGGCCGCCTTGGCCACGCGGTCGGCGCCAATGCTGCCACCCGCACCGGCCACGTTCTCCGGCACCACGGACTGGCCCCAGGCCTTAGTCAGCTCATGCCCCATGGCGCGACCCAGGATGTCGGCCGAGCCGCCCGGCGTGAAAGGGATCACCATGCGGATGCTCTTGCTGGGATAGGCGCCCGGCGCCTGGGCCTAGGCGGCGGTGCCGCAGGCGAGCATGCCGGCCAGCAGGGCTATTGCCCCTGTGCGGCGGCGGTTCAGTGTAGAAACTGCGGGTGACGGTGATCGGTGCTTGTCCATCGGAACTCCTTGAAAGCGCAGGGACCAGGAAGCCGAATGTCCGGCCTGGCCAGGCATTTGTGCTTTGGGATTTGCCCTCACCCGCTGTCGCCAAGGCTGCGCCCTACACACAGGGTGGCGCCATCGCCCTTCCATCACTACATACCCCAGGAGGTTTCATGCACGTCAATCGCCGCCGTTGGATTCTGAGCACCACCAGCCTGGCCGCTGCCAGCTGGCTGTCCGCCTGCGCCAGCCGCCCTGCCGCGACCAACACCGCCGCGCTGGGCTACCAGCACCAGACCATCGGACAGGCCCGGGTGACGGCCGTGAGCGATGGCGTCACCCGCCGCCCCCTGGATGCCGGCTTCGTCAAGAACGCCCCGCTGGCCGAGGTGCAGGCCGCCCTGGCGGCCGCCGGACTGCCGACCACGCACATCGACGTGCCCTACACCTGTTTCGTGGTCGACCTGCATGGCAAGCGCTATTTGCTGGACACCGGCTTTGGCGACAACGGTGCGCCGGGCACCGGACAGCTGCACCGCCACCTGCAGGCGGCCGGCATCGACCCGGCCAGCATCGATGTCGTGGTCATCAGCCACCTGCATGGCGACCACATCAACGGACTGCGGCGCAAGGATGGCAGCCTGGTCTACCCCCAGGCCACGGTCTATGTGCCCCAGCCCGAGGCCGCGCACTGGCTGGACGACGCCCGCATGAACGCCACCCCGGAAGCCGCACGCGGCGGCTTCCGGGCGGTGCGCCGCGTCTTCGACGGCTACCCCGCCGCACAGCTAAAGCTGTTTGCGCCCGGCAGCGCGATTGCTCCCGGCCTGGAGACGGTGGCCGCGTTCGGGCACTCCCCGGGCCACACGGCCATCGCCGTGCAATCGGGTGGCGAACGCTTCACCTTCATCGGTGACGTGGCGCACTACCCGGCCCTGTTCGTGAAGCACCCCGACTGGCAGGTGCAGTTCGACATGAACCCCGAGCAAGCGCGGGCCACGCGCCACGCCCTGCTGGGCCGCCTGGCCCAGGAAGGGGGTTGGGTGGGCGGCTACCACTTCCCCATGCCGGCCCTGGGACGCCTGCGCGCTGCAGGCCCGGGCTACGACTGGGTGCCGCGCGCCTGAGCGGCCATCCCCCGCGGCAGCCCCGGCCATGGCCGGGGCTTTTTGATGCCGCAATTGCGCACACTACGTAAACAATCAACGCACATTTTGCGGATTGCATGGTGCGCAGTCTGACTCAACAATGCCGCATCCCGTTGACAGAATTTCAGAAGGATTTGAGATGTCCACACCCCGCAAGATCGCAGTCATCGCCGGCGACGGCATCGGCAAGGAAGTCATGCCCGAGGGCCTGCGCGCCCTGGAAGCGGCCGCCCAGCGCTTCAACCTGCCGCTGGAGTTCCACCACTTCGACTGGGCCCACTGCGACTACTACGCCGAACACGGCCAGATGATGCCTGACGACTGGAAGGCCCAGCTGTCCGGCATGGACGCCATCTTCTTCGGCGCCGTGGGCTGGCCCGCCACCGTGCCCGACCACATCTCGCTGTGGGGCTCGCTGCTCAAGTTCCGCCGCGAATTCGACCAATACATCAACCTGCGCCCGGTGCGCCTGTTCGAAGGCGTGCCCTGCCCCCTGGCCGGCCGCAAGCCCGGTGACATCGACTACTACGTGGTGCGCGAGAACACCGAGGGCGAGTACACGGCCCTGGGCGGCATCATGTTCGAGGGCACGGACCGCGAGATCTGCATCCAGGAGTCGGTGTACTCGCGCAAAGGCGCCGACCGCCTGCTCAAGTACGCCTTCGATCTGGCCCAGAGCCGCGCCAAGAAGCACGTGACCCTGGCCACCAAGAGCAACGGCATCGCCATCAGCATGCCCTGGTGGGACCAGCGCGCCGACGATGTAGCCAAGGACTACCCCGAAGTCACGCTGGACAAGCAGCACATCGACATCCTGACCGCGCGCTTCGTGCTGCAGCCAGGCCGCTTCGACGTGGTCGCCGCCACCAACCTGTTCGGCGACATCCTGTCCGACCTGGGCCCGGCCACCACCGGCACCATCGGCCTGGCACCGTCGGCCAACCTCAACCCCGACCGCACCTTCCCCTCGCTGTTCGAGCCCGTGCACGGCTCGGCGCCCGACATCTATGGCAAGAACATCGCCAACCCCATCGCCATGGTCTGGTCCGGCGCGCTGATGCTGGACTTCCTGGGCCGCAGCGAAGGCGCCTGGCGCCAGGCCCACGACCACATCGTGGCCGCCATCGAGCGCACCATCAAGACCGGTCCACGCACGCCCGACCTGGGCGGCACGGCCAGCACCACCGAGGTGGGCCAGGCCATCGCCGCCGCCATCGCCCAGGCGTGAGACCGCCGCTGGCCCCAGCCCGGGCCAGCGAATGCTCCTGAAAACAAAGCACTCCACGCGCACTGCACCTGCGCTGGAGTGCTTTTTTATGTAAATTCATCACCACAAGGTGAGCCCCGAAAGCCATACCGCCCCGATGCGCTGCGTGGGTCGATACACTTTGCGCTTCAGCAACCTCCCCACTTTCCGGCATGCGCCTGACCGCCCTGTTGCGCCCCTGTGTCATTCTGGGCCTCACCGCCCTCACGGCCTGCGGCAGCCTTCCTCCCCGCACTGCGGACACCCCCGCCACCACGACCTCCGCCCCGCCCTCGGCGCCGCTCAAGATCGGCATCGCGCTGGGCGGCGGCGCCGCCAAGGGCTTTGCCCACATCGGCGTGATCAAGATGCTGGAGGCCAATGGCTTCGCCCCGGCCGTCGTCTCCGGCACCAGTGCCGGCAGCGTGGTGGGTGCGCTGTATGCCAGCGGCATGAATGCCTTTGAGCTGCAGGAAAAGGCCGTGTCCCTGGACGAGGCCAAGATCCGCGACCTGCAGCTGTCGTCCGGCGGCCTGGTGCAGGGCCAGAAGCTGGAAGACTATGTGAACCAGCAGGTGCAGCGCAAACCGCTGGAGCAGCTGTCCAAGCCCTTCGTGGCCGTGGCCACGCGGCTGGAGGATGGCGCGCGCACCGTGTTCGCCCGCGGCAACACCGGCCAGGCCGTGCGCGCATCCAGCAGCGTGCCGGGCGTGTTCCAGCCCGTGCGCATCGGCAAGCACCACTATGTGGACGGCGGCGTCGTCAGCCCCGTGCCGGTCGATGCCGCACGCCAGCTGGGGGCCGATGTGGTGATCGCCGTGGACATCTCCAGCAAGGCCCGCGGCAAGACGCCGGGCGACATGCTGGGCACCCTGAACCAGTCCATCGCCATCATGGGCCAGAAGCTGGGCCAGGCCGAACTGGAGCGCGCCGACGTGGTCATCCGCCCCCAGGTGCTGGACATCGGCGCAGCCGACTTCAGCCAGCGTGCCAGCGCCATCCTGGAAGGCGAGAAGGCCGCCCTGGCGGCCATGCCGCAGATCCGCCAGCGCATCGCCCAGCTGCAGGCCGAGCGCGACCAGGCCGCACACACCGCGCAGCAGCAGGCCGCCGCGGCCCAGCGCCAGGCCTGCCTGGACCAGCGCTCACGCCTGCAAAAGCTGGCCGGCATGGCAGGGCTGGACGCCGCCTGCACCGCTCCCTGATCCGGTTCTGAATCAAACCACCGGGCTCAGCCGCCCATGCCGTCGATGATCACGCGGTTGCGCCCCAGGGCCTTGCCGCTGTACATGGCGGCATCGGCGCGGGCGATGGCGGCCTCGACCGGCTCGCCGGGCTGGTACTGGGTGGCACCCACAGTGCAGGTCACGGTCACGGGCTGGTCCACCAGGCGGTCCCAAGGCATGTCCTGCGTGCGCTGGCGCAGGCGCTCCAGCAGCACCAGGGCCTGCGGAATGTCGGTCTCCGGCAGCACCAGCAGGAACTCCTCGCCACCGTAGCGCCCGGCCACGTCGATGGCACGCATCTCGGTCGACAGCAGGCTGCCGAAGGCACGCAGCACCGCATCGCCACAGCCATGTCCGTACTGGTCGTTGATGCTCTTGAAGTGGTCGATATCGAGCAGGGCAATGCTCAGCGGCGTGCCGTGGCGCTGCACGCCCTCCAGCGCCAGGTGCAACCGCTCCAGCACACCACGGCGGTTGGCCACGCCGGTCAGCTCGTCGTAGCGCGCCAGTTGTTCGATGTGGGCCAGGGCCGCCGCCAGCTTCTGGTTGCTGGCACTCAGCCGGTACTGCATGCCGCGGAAATAGGTCACCAGCATGCTGCAGCGCACCACCGCGCCCAGCATCACGGCAGCTGTCAGCAACTGGCCGGCCAGGGTATCGGTGACCATGCGCATCTGTGGCCCGCGCCAGCAGATGACCACGGCCACCAGGGCCAGGGTCAGGCCCCAGGTCAGCCAAAAGCTGGTGCGCCGCCGTGCCAGAAAACCATCGGCACTGAACACCAGCAGCATGACCAGGGCCTGGAACGCCACCTGCGGGGCCACCACCAGCAGCCCCAGCACCCCGGAAATCGACATCAGCTGGTGCTCCAGGAACAAGCCCGGATCGCGCCGCTTCTGGCTCCAGCCACTGGCATAGGCCCAGGTGATGAAGGCCATGCCCACGGCAATCCACAGGCCGTACCACAGCACGGCACGCAGCGGCGCATAGCCGGCCCAGGCATGGCCCAGGAACAGCGCCAGCGCATACAGGTGGCTCAGCGCCACCGACAGGTGCAACTGCCAGGTGCGGCGGCGCCAGCGCTCGAAATGCGCTGCCTCGCTGACCAGGGGCGAGGCCGATTCGGGCCCCCACAAGAGAGGGCCCTCGTTTTTCTTCGGAGGTGGGAGGCTGGGTGTCATGGAAAACGCGTGTGGGTGCTCATTGTGCACCGCAGCCATTGTGGCGCAGATGCCCGGCTGGCCGGCGCCGCCAGGCGCTCAATCACCGGTGCGCAGCGTCGCGGCCACCTCGCGCAGGCACTCCAGCAGCAGCACGGTGGTGGGGGTCGGCGGCTGGCCACGCAGCGTGATCAGGCCGACGGGGGGCAACTCGATCGGCACGGCCAGGTCCAGCACGGCCAGCGTGCCCAGGGCCGCATGGTGGCGGGCCACGCTGCGCGCCATGAAGGCCACGGCACCCCGCTGGTGCACAAAGGTCAGCTGCGACAGGAAGGATGCGGTCTCAACGATGTCGGCCGGTGGCTGCAGGCCGAGACCACCACAGCCCTGGCCAACCTGGAAGCCATCTGCGCCGTGGACGGTGTGCACGGCGTGTTCATCGGCCCGGCCGATCTGGCGGCTTCCATGGGCCACCGCGGCAACCCGGGCCACCCCGCGGTGCAGGCCGCCATCGAAGGCGCGATGCAAACCATCATCGCCAGCGGCAAGGCCGCGGGCACGCTGACTTCGGACCCGGTGCTGGCCCAGCGTTACCTTCAACTTGGCTGCAGCTTTGTGGCCGTGGGCGTGGACATGCTGATGTTCGTGAACGCCGCGCGCAAGCTGCGCACCCAGTTTGCCGGCGCCACGGTGGTGGCCCCGGCCACGCCCGGCGCGGCCTACTGAGACCGGGCGTCTGGACGGCTGGACGGCTGGACGGCTGGGCGGCACCCTGCAGGTGAATAGAACCCACCGGGAATGCCCCGAATTTCATAGCTGTTGGCGCAGTCCACACCTGCGCCAACAGCTATTTTTATGCCGATTCCTCGCCGTGCACCGGCTGGTCGGCGCTGGCTTGCGCGGGGGCCATGCGGGCCACCAGCCAGCGCTCCAGATCCTGCGGGGCCAGCGGCCGGGCGAACAGAAAGCCCTGGGCCACGGGGTAGCCCTGCTCGCGCAGCATGATGTTCTGCACCGGGGTTTCCACGCCTTCGGCGACCACGGTGAGGCGCAGGCTCTGGCCGATGCCCAGGATGGCGCTGCTCAGTGCGCGTGCGGCCTCGTCGTGCTCCAGGTCGGCCACGAAGCTGCGGTCCAGCTTGAGTTCGCTGACCGGCAAGCGGCGCAGGTAGCTCAGGCTGGAGTAGCCCGTACCGAAGTCGTCCATGGACAGGCGCACGCCATGGGCATGGACCTCTTCGATGGTCTTCATGGTGCTGGGGTTGGTGTCCAGCAGGATGCTTTCGGTCAGCTCCAGCGTCAGGTCCTTGGGTGCCAGCGCGTGGCGGTCCAGGGTGTCGGCAATCATGCGCGGCAGGTCCAGGTTGTGGAAGCTGGACGGCGACAGGTTGACCGACACGGCTGGCACCGCCAGCCCCTGGGTGCGCCACGCGGCCAGCTGGCGGCAGGCCTCGCCCACGGCCCAGCGGCCCAGGTCGGCAATCAGGCCGCACTCCTCGGCCAGCGGGATGAAGCGCGCGGGGGAGATTTCCCCCAGCTGCGGGTGCGTCCAGCGCGCCAGCGCCTCGACCCCGTACAGCTGGCCGCTCGCCAGGTCCACCTGCGGCTGGTAGTGCAGGCGCAGCTCACCGCCCTGCAGCGCCTTGCGCAAGGCGTTTTCCAGCGCCAGGCGCTCCTGCGCCAGGCGGTTCATCTCGCTGCTGAAGAAGCTGAAGCGCCCGCGGCCACTGCTCTTGGCCTGGTACATGGCCATGTCGGCGCGGTGCAGCAGGGTCTCCATGTCGCGGCCATCGGCGGGGAACATGGCAATCCCGATGCTGGCGGAGATGGCCAGCGCGTTGTCGGCCAGCACCAGGGGCTCGGCCAGCTGCTCCTGCAGGCGCTCGATGGTGTTCGTGACACGCTCGGCATCGCACTGCGGCAGCACCGCCACAAACTCATCGCCGGACAGGCGGCCGGCGATATCGCCAGGGCCCAGCACTTTCTGCAGGCGCGCCGCCACCACGCGCAGCAGCTCATCACCGGCCGGGTGACCCATGGAGTCGTTGACCTGCTTAAAGCGGTCCAGGTCGATGAACAGCACGGCCAGTTGCTCGTCGTTGCGCGCCGCGGCGGCCATGGCCTGGTCGGCATTGGCCTGCAGCAGGCTGCGGTTGGGCAGGCCGGTCAGGCCGTCGTAGAACGCCAGCTGGCGAATGCGCGCCCGGGTGTGCTCGCGCTCCAGGGCCAGGGCGCACAAATGGGTGCAGGCATCGACCAGTTGCTGGTGGTAGGCCGAGGCCACGCCCGCCGTCGCATCGCGGTAGTAAAACGCGAACGTGCCGATGGGCTTGCCCGCGGTGCCGCAAATCGGCGTGGACCAGCAGGCCTGGTAGCCCAGCGGCAGGATCAGGTGCTTGTAATCCCTCCACAGCGGATCGGTCGCGATGTCGGTCACCAGCACCGGGGCATTGCGCCACGCCGCCGTACCGCAGGAGCCGACCTCGGGCCCGATTGCGACGCCATCCAGCAGCGCGGAATATGAACTTGGCAGGCTGGGGCTGGCCAGGGGGTGCAGCAGGCCTTGCGCATCGACTTCCAGGATGGAGGCCGTGACCTCCGGCGCGATGCGCTCGACCTCCAGGCACACCATGTCCAGCACTTCGGACAGCGGCTGCTCGCGCGCCATGGCCTCGAGCACACGGTGCTGCAGGGCCTCGTGCATCTTGGAGCGCGTGATGTCCGTCAGCACGGACACCGTGCAGCTCCAGACGCCCTGGTCGTTGATGACGGGGTTGCTGGTGACCTTGGCCCAGTAGCGCTGGCCCTGCTTGCCCACCACGATTTCCTCGCTCCACACCGGCTTGCCGCCCCGCAGCTCCGAGCGGTATTGTTCGGTGAAGGTTTCCTGCATCTGCGGGGCCAGCAAGGCGATTGGTGCCTGGCCCAGCACCTCCTCCTGGGTCCAGCCGAACATGCGGCTGAAGCCACCATTCACATAGACGATGCGCGACTGGCTGTCGCTGATGATGACCGCCGCATCGCTGGCATCGGCCACCAGCGACAGGCGCTCCAGGTGCTGCTGGTGGGCCTGTTCCTGCAGGTGGCGCTGCGTGACGTCGGTGGCCACCTTCAGGATCTGCGTGAGCTGGCCCTGGGCATCGCACACGGGCGTGTAGGTGGCTTCCAGCCAGCAACTGCTGCCATCGCTGCGCACCCGTTCCACCACGCCCGAATGGGCCTGGCCAGCGCGCAGCTGGCTCCATAGCGCGGCATGGGCGCCGCTGTGCACCTGTGCGGCTGTGCAAAAGCTCTGGTGGCTGCGACCCAGGGCCTGGTCCTGCGGCAGGCCCAGCAGCTGCAGGTAATTGCGATTGGCATGGCGCAGCACCCCGTCCAGGTCGAAGCTGGCCATCGCCATGACCCGGTCCAGGGCCTGGAACTGGGTGCGCTGCACTGCTTCGGGCAGCCCGTCGTTCGATTCTTCTCGCATCGCCAATTCCTTGAGTTTGTTGGTTTTTTTGTCTTTGTTGCGAGCCCTGTCACCAGGCCCCTGCGTGCAGGTGCCCGAAGCGGCCTCCCCGGTTGAGGGCTCCATAATAAGGACGAACCACCTGTGAGCAACAGTATGAAACAGTCGGATTTGCCGCTTGGGCAGGCCCCACGCCGTGCCTTGCGGGGGACAAAAAAAGCCCGGGGCACGCAGGCCGCCAGGCTGGAAGGGTGAATACGGCAACGCGTGCCGGCGATCAGCGCCGCAGCCAGCGGCCGCCAAACTGGTTGACCACCATGCCGACCAGCACCCCCAGCGTGCCCACCGATTGCCACATGGTGGGACGCTCGCCCAGCAGCAGCAAAGCCGACAGCAGGCCGATGACTGGCACCAGCAAGGACAGCGGGGCCACGGTGCTGGCCGCATAGCGCTGCAACAACTGCGTCCACAGCCCATAGCCCAACAAGGTGGACAGCAGCGCCAGATAGGCGATGACGCCCAGCTCGCGCCAACCGATGCCCTGCAGCTGCTGCGCCACGGCATCCACCCCGTCCACCCCCACCGACAGCGCCAGCAGCGGCACGATGGGGAACAGGCTGGTCCAGACGATGAAGCCCACCGGGGTGTAGGCCCCGTATTGTGCGGCCTTGCGCGTCAGCAGGTTGGAGCTGGCCCACATGGCGGCGGCCCCGACGGTGATCAGAAAACCGGCCAGCGTCATCTCGGCCGGGCTGTCGCCGTGAGCGGCACCGATCAGCGCCAGCCCGGCGATCGCGCACACCAGGCCCCACCACTGCCAGCGCTGCGGCTTTTCGCCCATGAAGGCGGCCGCCAGCAGCATGGTGATGAAGGCCTGCACCTGCAGCACCACCGAGGCCATGCCCGCCGGCATACCCAGCTTCATGCCCGTGAACAGCAGACCGAACTGGCCCACCCCCTGCACCAGCC
The DNA here is from genome assembly GCF_009668305.1 of Comamonas sp. CAH-2. Taxonomy (NCBI): domain Bacteria; kingdom Pseudomonadati; phylum Pseudomonadota; class Betaproteobacteria; order Burkholderiales; family Comamonadaceae; genus Comamonas; species Comamonas sp. CAH-2. The sequence goes on along the minus strand of NZ_VSWF01000020.1, from coordinate 55,420 downwards.
CATAGACGGCCAGCAGCCACCACGGCAGCGCCTGCGGGCGCCGCACGAACCAGACAAACGGCAAGGACGCCGCCACAAAGCGCAGCGCGCACAGCAGCAGGGGCGACAGCGTGGCCAGGCCCCACTTCATGACGACGAAGTTCAGCCCCCAGACGACGATGACGACCAGGGCGCTGAGCCAGTCACGCTGGCTCATGCCGGCAGAAGGGAGGGGGGAAGCCAAAGACATAGAGAGGACACCTGTGCACGCACGCAAAAACCAAGGCATGAGTATCACCCGGCCAGGCCCTGCCCGGCCGCAGCCGCAGTCACCCAGGTGGCGCCCGTCCGGTGCCCACCCCGCAGCGGGGCTGTCCGGGTCGGGCAGAAATTTTGATCAAAACAGCCTCCAGCGCTTGCTGGATCAGCGCCAGCAGCTCCTTTTTTTGCACAGGCTTGGAGGATTTGCCAGCCCACGGCCGGCATGAAAAAAGCAGCCCGCAGGCTGCTGGGGGAGAGGCGGGCAGCGCAGGCTCAGCTGCCGGCCACCTTCATGCGATTGATCAGGATGGAGCCCACGGTCTTGGCGCCGTAGTTGTAGGCATCGGCCCCCACGGCCTGAATGCCTTTGTACATGTCCTTGAGGTTGCCGGCGATGGTGATCTCCTGCACGGGGAAGGCGATCTCGCCGTTCTCCACCCAGAAGCCCGAGGCGCCGCGCGAGTAGTCACCAGTCACATAGTTCACGCCCTGGCCCATCAGCTCGACCACCAGCAGGCCGGTGCCCAGCTTCTTCAGCATGGCGTCCAGGTCGTCGCCCGGCTTGGTGCGCGTGGACGTCAGCGTCAGGTTATGCGAGCCCCCGGCGTTGCCCGTGGTCTTCATGCCCAGCTTGCGCGCCGAATAGCTCGACAGGAAGTAGCCCTGGACGCGGCCGTCTTCCACCACCATGCGCTGCTGCACCTTGACGCCTTCGTCATCGAAGGGCGAGCTGCCCTTGCCGCCGAGGATGAAGGGGTCTTCCTCGATCTGGATGTGCTTGGGGAAGATCTGCTTGCCCAGGGAGTTCAGCAGGAAGGAGCTCTTGCGGTAGAGCGAGCCACCGCTGACCGCCTGCACAAAACCGCCCAGCAGGCCCGCGGCCAGGGGCGACTCGAACAGCACCGCGCATTCGGTGGTGGGAATCTTGCGGCTGCCCAGGCGGCTCAGGGCGCGCTGCGCGGCGTAGCGGCCAATCGCCTCGGGCGAGGCCAGGTCCTGCGCATTGCGCATGGAGCTGTACCAGAAGTCGCGCTGCATCTCGCCATGGCGACCGGGCAGCGAGGCGATCGGCGCCACCGACACGCTGTGGCGCGAGCTGGCGTAGCCGCCGGCAAAGCCCCGAGTGTGGGCGCTGAAGAAATGGCTTTGCTGGGCCGAGACGCTGGCGCCCTCGCTGTTGGTGATGCGCTTGTGCGTGGCCATGGCGGCGGCCTCACACTCCACCGCAATGCGTGCGGCCTCTTCGCTGCTCACGTCCCAGGGGTGGAACAGGTCCAGCTCACGGTGCGTGGCACGCGGGGCGATGTCATCCGCGTCGGGCAGGCCGGCCGTGGGGTCCTCGGCCGTGAAGCGGGCGATGTCATACGCCGCCTGCACCGTCTGCTGGATGGCGGCTTCCGAAAAGTCCGAGGTGCTGGCATTGCCGCGGCGCTGGCCGATGTAGACCGTCACGCCCAGCGACTTGTCACGGTTGCGCTCCACGGTTTCCAGCTCGCCCTTGCGCACGCTCACGCTCAGGCCACAGCCTTCCGAGGCATCAGCCCCGGCATCGGTGGCGCCCAGCTTCTTGGCATGGGCCAGGGCCTGGTCCACCAGACCCTCAAAAAACGAACGGCTGTAGCTGAAGCCGGAATCGGCCTGTGCGGCGGTGGAGCTTGTGGCGCGGGAGCGAGGTTTATTCATAGCGGCGGATATGATACCCAGCACTGCGGCGCACCCTGCGCTGCCACCCTCATTCCCCCAGACACAACATGTCACGCAAACCCAAAAAAGGCTATTACGTCAAAGGCGTTTTCGTTGCCGAAGGCAGCGACCGCGACCTGGAACTGAAGGCCGAACTCAAAGGCACATGGGACGCGACCCGTACCGACCTGAAGAAGGAAAGCGACGCCCTGCAAGACCTGGGCGAAGCCCTGCTGGGCCTGCGCCCCAAGCTGCTGGAACGCCTGCAACTGCCGGAAAAGCTGGTGGATGCCCTGGCCGAACAAAAGCGCCTGACCAACTTTGAAGCCAAGCGCCGCCAGATGCAGTTCATCGGCAAGCTGATGCGCAAGCTGGACGAATCCCAGGTCGAAGCTGTCAAAGCCGCGCTGGAAGAGCAGCGCACCGGCGTCAGCCGCGAGCAGACCCACATCCTGGTGGCCGAGCAGTGGCGCGACCGCCTGATCGTCAGCGACGACCACCTGGGCGTCTGGCTGGACCAGTTCCCCGCCACCGATGTGCAGCAGCTGCGCACGCTGATGCGCCAGGTGCGCAAGGACGATGCCACTGCCATCGCCAAGGCCAAGGAGGCCGAGGCCAAGGGCCACATCCTGCCGCCGGCCAAGAAGGGCAAGGCCTACCGCGAACTGTTCCAGCTGCTGCTGGCACACATCAACGGCACGGCCGGCACCGCAGAGCCCGCCGTGGATGATGCGCTCCTGGACGACGAGGACGAGGCATGAGCCTGCACGACGCAGTGAAGATCGGCATCGTCTCGATCAGCGACCGTGCCAGCAGCGGCGTGTACGCCGACCAGGGCCTGCCCGCGCTGCAGGACTGGCTGACACGCGCACTGCACAACCCGATCACCTTCGACGCGCGCCTGATCCCCGACGAGCAGGCCACCATCAGCCAGACGCTGGTGGAGCTGGTGGATGCCGGTTGCAGCCTGGTGCTGACCACCGGCGGCACGGGCCCGGCACTGCGCGACGTGACGCCCGAAGCCACGCTGGCAATTGCCGACAAGGAAATGCCCGGCTTTGGCGAGCAGATGCGCCAGATCAGCCTGAAGTTCGTACCCACGGCCATCCTGTCGCGCCAGGTGGCGGTGGTCCGCGGCCGCAGCCTGATCATCAACCTGCCCGGCCAGCCCAAGGCGATTGCCGAAACGCTGGAAGGCCTCAAGGACAGCAGCGGCCAGCAACTGGTACCCGGCATCTTTGCCGCCGTGCCCTACTGCATCGACCTGATCGGCGGGCCCTACCTGGAAACCCAGGACACCGTGTGCAAAGCCTTCCGCCCCAAAAGCGCCCAGCGCGTGCGCCCGTCGTAAACTGCGACCCAGCACCTGACCACCCAGGCACATGCGGCGCATGTGCCTTTTTTCTTGGGGCCCCGTCAATCGCGGGGCCACCGCCAACCGCTCTGCATGCCACGTAACCTCTCTCTGACCTTTGTTCTCGCGCTGTGCACCATGATGGGTGCCCTGGGCATCGACACCTACCTGCCCTCCTTCCACGCCATCGCGCAGGAGTTTGCCGTCGGCCCCGCAGCCGTCCAGCAGACCCTGAGCGTGTACGTGCTGGCCATGGCCATCACCATGCTGTTCTACGGCACGCTCAGCGACACCTTCGGCCGCCGCCGCGTGCTGGTCTTCGCAAGCCTGGGGTTTGCCATCACCTCCACCGTGGCGGCCCTGGTGCAGAGCATCGAGGCCCTGATCGCAGTGCGCTGCGCCCAGGGGGCCATGGCCGGCGCCGGCATGGTGATTGCGCGCGCCATCGTGCAGGACCGCTTCCACGGCGCCGACGCCCAGCGCATGATGAGCATGGTGATGTTCTGCTTTGGCCTGGCGCCGGCGATTGCACCGGTGTTTGGCGGCTGGCTGCAAGCCCACGGCGGCTGGCGCGCAGCCTTCTTCTTTCTGACCGGTTTTGGCCTGCTGCTGACGCTGCTGTGCTGGCGCGTGCTGCCCGAGACCCTGCCCGCCGACAAGCGCGTGCCGCTGCACCTGCGGGTGATCGCCGGCAACTACCTCACCGCCCTGCGGCACCGCCAGTTCCGCCGCATGGTGGCCGGCCTGGCCCTGATGGCTGGGGCCAATGCCATCTACATCAGCGCGGCCGCCGAGTTCGTGATGGGCATACTCAAGCTGGAGGAAACCTCCTTCGGCTGGCTGTTCATCCCGCTGATCGGCGGCTCCATGCTGGGCTCGGCCATCTCCGGCGTGCTGGCCAAGCAGATCGCACCCCGGGTGCAGCAGCGCATCGGCTACGGCGCCCTGCTGCTGGGCTGTGCCAGCAATGTGCTCTACCACCTGCTGACCGACATGCCGGTCGTGCCCTGGGCGGTGCTGCCCATCGCCTGCTACACCCTGGGGCTGGCGCTGCTGATGCCCATCCTGTCGCTGCAGGTGATGGCCCTGTTCCCCGGCATGCGCGGCCTGGCCTCGTCGCTGCAGGGCTTCACGCAGATGAGCGTGTTCGCCATCATGGCCGGGGCCGTGGTGCCCCAGCTGTTCCACAGCGGCCTGGCCCTGGCGCTGGGGCAGTGCATCACCGTGGTGTGCGGCATGCTGGTGTGGTGGTGGTCCCAGCGCAGCGCCGCCGCCCAGGACGCTCCACGATCATGAGCACGCTACGCTGGTCATTCGATGCTTTCCCGCTGCTTTGAAGCTGAAAGTGTTTATTGACAAGCGCTGACTGCTTCTTTTTTATAACAGCAGGGTCAAAAAAAAGCAGCCAGATGGCTGCCTTTTTGTATGCCGGATCCCGTCGCCATTACAGCTTCTGGGTGGACATGAAGTTGTCGAAACGGCCTTCGGCAAAGCGGAACCACAGCACCTGGTCGCGCTGGAAGTTGCGGTAGTCGGCGTAGATCTTCTTCCAGTCGGGGTTGCTGTTGTCCAGGTCGGCGTACAGGTCCATCGCGCTCTTGAACGAGGCTTCCAGCACCTGTTGCGGGAAGGGCAGCACCTTGGCCTTGGCCGCCACCAGCTGCTTGAGCGCGCCGGGGTTGCGCGAGTCGTAACGCGCCTGGCAAGTCACGTGCGCCTCCATGGCGGCAGCGCGCACGATGGCCTTGTACTCGTTGCTCAGGCTGTTGAAGGCCTTGTCGTTGATGTACAGCGACAGGTTCAGCGAACCTTCCCACCAGCCGGGGTAGTAGTAGAAAGGAGCCACCTTGTTCAGGCCCAGCTTCAGGTCGTCGTAGGGGCCGATCCACTCGGCCGCATCGATGGTGCCCTTTTCCAGCGACTGGTAGATTTCACCGGCCGGAATGTTCTGGGGCACGCCGCCCATGCGCTCGATCACCTTGCCGGCAAAGCCGCCCACGCGGAACTTCAGGCCCTTGATGTCCTCGGTGGACTTGACTTCCTTGCGGAACCAGCCGCCCATCTGCGCGCCCGTGTTACCGCATGGCAGAGGCACGATGTTGTACTTGGCGTAGAACTCCTGCATCAGCTTGCCGCCGTTGCCATCGACCATCCACGAGGTCAGCTGGCGCGAGTTCATGCCGAAGGGAATCGCACCGCCAATCGCAAACACTTCGTTCTTGCCGAAGAAGTAGTAAGGCGCCGTGTGCGCCGCTTCCACGGAACCGTTTTGCACGCCATCCACCACGTTGAACGCGGGCATCAGCTCGCCAGCCTGGTGGACAGAGATTTCAAACTTACCGCCGGTTTGCGCCTTGACCGATTGTGCAAACACATCGGCCGCACCATAAATGGTGTCCAGCGACTTGGGGAAACTGGAGGCAATGCGCCAGCGCAGTGCAGGTTGTGCGTGCACGGCTGGGGCTGCGGCGGCAGCCAGAACACCGGCGATACCGGCATTTTTGAGCATGGAACGACGATCCATTCGGGGTCTCCTTAGGGGTTGTAAAACGAACCTCTCCCTCCTGCATCGCTTCTTTGGCGATGTACAGGCGAAAAAAAACCGGTGCTGTCGCGCCAGGGCGCGCATATCCGCCGGTTCCGGGAAGGCTGCCAATGCATGAGGGTATTCATAGCTTGGCAGCGGATATCACATGCTTAGAGCTTGACCGAGGTCATGTACTGGTTGTAGCGCAGCTCCGAGAAGCGCTCCCACAACAGCTGGTCGCGCTGGAAGGCGCGCATGTCCTGGTGGATCTTCTTGAACTCGGGCGACTTGGCCTCGTGCTCGGCAAAGACTTCCATCGAGGCCTTGAAGCCGGCGTCCATGACGTCCTTGGGGAAAGCCTTGAGCTGGGTCTTGTCGGCCACCAGCTTCTTGATCGCGATCGGGTTGAACGCGTCGTACTTGGCGGTCATGTCGCGCGCAGCCACGCGGGTGGCGACATCGACGATTTCCTTGAACTCGGGCGACAGCGCGGCATAGGCCTTGGCGTTCACGAAGAACTCCAGCTCGGCGCCACCTTCCCACCAGCCGGGGTAGTAGTAGTAAGGTGCGACCTTGTTGAAGCCCAGCTTCTGGTCGTCGTGCGGGCCGACAAACTCGGTGGCGTCCAGCGTGCCCTTTTCCAGTGCCTGGTACACATCGCCGGCCGGCATGTTCTGCGACACCACACCCAGCTTGGCCATGGCTTCGCCGAACAGGCCGCCGCCCAGGCGCATCTTCAGGCCCTTGAGGTCGGCCACGGACTTCATTTCCTTGCGGTACCAGCCACCCATCTGGGTGCCGGTATTGCCTGCGCTGTAGCTCTTGATGTTGTAGTTGGCGCAGAAGGCATCGAACAGCTTGCGGCCGTTGCCGTGCTCCATCCAGGCATCCATCTGGCGGGCTGTCAGGCCAAAAGGCACGGCGCAGCCAAAGGCGAAGATCGAGTTCTTGCCGGTGAAGTAGTAAGGCGCGGTCTGCGCCATTTCAATGGTGCTGTTTTCCAGCGCGTCCACTACGCCAAAGGCGGGCATCAACTCACCAGCTGCGTGCAACGACACTTCGAACTTGCCACCGGACAAGGCCTTGACGGTTTGGGCAAATTTTTCAGCACTGCCGAAGATGGTGTCCAGCGACTTGGGAAAGCTCGATGCCAGACGCCAGCGCACGGCTTGTTGCGCATGCACGGCTGGTGCTGCAGCGGCAGCCAGGACACCAGCAATGCCAGCATTTTTGATGAGGGAACGACGGTCCATTTTTTCTCCTTAGATACGCAAACACAGCTGCCGCAGGCAAAGCTGCCCCCTGTGCGCAAACGGCCCAGGGGGTGTGCAAAATTCTAGGAAGGGAAAAGGAGAAAACCGTTGGGGGTAAACCCCCGAAGCCGGCGAGTCTTCAGCCAAATGTCAGACAGGCATGGACCCGCGCGGCCCTCCGGACACCTTAGGCTTGGGTGTGCAAAAAGCGCTGGCGGATGGCCCGCTCGATCCCTGCGGCATCCAGCCCTTGCAAGGCCAGCAGCTTGGCGGGATCCCCGTGCTCGATGAAGCGATCCGGCAGGCCCAGGTGCAGCACCGGCAGGGTGATACCGGCGGCCGCCAGGGCCTCAGACACCGCCGCACCCGCACCGCCGGGGATGCAGCCCTCCTCCACGGTCACCAGCACATCGTGGTCCTGTGCCAGCTCCCGCACCAGCGCCTCGTCCAGCGGCTTGGCCCAGCGCATGTTGGCCACCGTCGCATCCAGCGACTGACCGGCCTCCAGGGCCGGGTACAGCAGGGTACCGAACGCCAGGATGGCGATGCGGGGCGCCGCGCCTGGCTCGGTCTGGCGTGGTGCCGCACTGTGGCGACGCACCTCGCCCTTGCCGAACGGCAGCGCGGACAGATCCAGTAAAGGCTCCACGCCCACGCCGGCGCCACGCGGATAGCGCACGCACACCGGGTGGTCCTGCTCGTAGGCCGTGGTCAGCAGTTGGCGACACTCACGCTCATCGGCGGGGCAGGCCATGCTCATGTTCGGGATGCAGCGCACAAAGGCGATGTCGTAGGCCCCGGCGTGCGTGGCACCATCGGCCCCCACCAGACCGGCACGGTCCAGCGCAAACACCATGGGCAGGTTCTGCAGGGCCACGTCATGGATCATCTGGTCATAGGCGCGCTGCAGGAAGGTGGAGTAGATCGCCACCACGGGCTTCACGCCTTCGCAGGCCATGCCGGCCGCAAAGGTCACGGCGTGCTGCTCGGCAATCCCGACGTCGTAGTAGCGATCGGGAAAGCGCTTTTCAAACTCCACCATGCCCGAGCCTTCGCGCATGGCAGGCGTGATGCCGACCAGGCGCTCGTCCTGGGCCGCCATGTCGCACAGCCACTGGCCGAAGATCTGGGTGAAGGTGGGCTTGGCCGGTGCGCCGCTCTTGACGATGCCGACCTTGGGGTCGAACTTGCCGGGGCCGTGGTAGGTGACTGGATCGGCTTCGGCCAGCTTGTAGCCATGGCCCTTCTTGGTCACCACATGCAGGAATTGCGGACCGTCCAGGCTGCGGATGTTTTCCAGCGTGGGGATCAGGGAATCGAGGTCGTGGCCGTCGATCGGACCGATGTAGTTGAAGCCGAAGTTCTCGAACATGGTGGCCGGCACCACCATGCCCTTGGCATGCTGCTCCAGCCGCTTGGCCAGCTCCAGCAGCGGAGGCACCTGCTTGAGCACATTCTTGCCGACATTGCGGGCCGCTGCGTAGAACTGACCGCTCATGAGCTGCGCCAGATAGCGGTTCAGCGCCCCCACCGGCGGGCTGATGCTCATGTCGTTGTCGTTCAGGATGACCAGCAGGTTGCCATCCAGCACCCCGGCGTTGTTCATGGCTTCGAACGCCATGCCCGCAGTCATCGCCCCATCGCCGATCACCGCAATCGCCCGGCGATCCTCGCCCTTGCGCTTGGCGGCCATGGCCATGCCCAGGGCCGCAGAAATGCTGGTCGACGAATGCGCCGTGCCAAAGGTGTCGTACTCGCTTTCGCTGCGCAGCGGGAATCCGGAAATACCGCCCAGTTGGCGCAGCGTGGACATGCGGTCACGGCGACCGGTCAGGATCTTGTGCGGGTAGGTCTGGTGGCCCACGTCCCACACCACGCGGTCGTGCGGAGTGTCGAACACATAGTGCAGGGCCACCGTCAGCTCGACCGTGCCGAGGTTGGAGCTGAGGTGCCCACCGGTCTTGGACACGCTGTCCAGCACATAGGCCCGCAGTTCCTCGGACAGCGCCTTGAGCTCGCTGCGGGACAGGGTCCGCAGGTCAGACGGTGCATTCACTTTCTGCAGCAAAGGGTAAGCGTTTGTGGTCATCGGCTCATCAGGGGTAGGCGGCGGAGGGCATGGCGCACAGTGTGTGCAGACCTGCGCCACCAATCAATAGGAAAAATTCGACGTTGGCAGGCACGCACTCAATGCGAGCGCCCCACCACCATGTGGGCCAGGGCACTCAAGGCCTGCACATTCTGCAGGCCACTGTCCGCCAGGGCCTGCAAGGACTGCTGGTACAGGGACTGCGCGTAGGCCCGCGCAGGCTCCAGCCCCATCAGGGAGACATAGGTCGGTTTTTCATTGTCGGCATCCTTGCCCGGGGTCTTGCCCAGCGTGGCGGCATCTGCCACCACGTCCAGCACATCATCGACCACCTGGAAGGCCAGACCCAGCAACTGGGCGTAGCGCATCAAGGCTTGCTGGGCCGCATCAGAGACCGATCCACAGGCCATGCCCATGGCCACGCTGGCTTCCAGCAAGGCACCGGTCTTGAGGCTGTGCATGCGGCGCAGTTGCGCCTCCGTCAGCGACTGGCCGACACTGGCCAGGTCGATGGCCTGCCCCCCTGCCATGCCATGCGCTCCTGCAGCACGGGCCAGCAAACGGCACAGTTGGGCCTGCATGCTGGCGGGCACCTGCGCATCGGCGGGCGTCAGCAGCTCGAACGCCAGCACCTGCAGGGCGTCGCCGGCCAGCAGGGCCCGGGCTTCGCCGAACTGCACGTGCACCGTGGGCTTGCCACGGCGCAGCACATCGTTGTCCATGCAAGGCATGTCGTCATGCACCAGGGAATAGGCGTGGATCAACTCCACCGCGCAGGCCGCGCGGGTGGCGGCCTGCGGCAGCCCTTGCACTGCCTGGGCGGCCGCCAGCACCAGCAGGGGGCGCAGGCGCTTGCCACCATCCAGCACGGCATAGCGCATGGCATCGCCCAAATCTGCCGGGGTATCCACGCCCACCCACTGGGACAGTGCCTGCTCCACATGGTGCAGCTGCGCCTCCATCCAGGACGTGAAGTCGAACTCGGAAGCCGCGGGGGAAAAGCGAGGGGAAGTAGTCAAAATCTGTGGTTCCATGTCTGGCCGTCAATCCTGCGACCATTGCTTGATCTGCCCCTCGTCCAGGGCACGGATCTGCGCCTCCACGGTATCGAGTTGCTGCCGGCAGAACTCCAGCAGGAAAGAGGCGCGGCGATAGCCCTGCATCATCTCCCCCAGGGGCAGTTGACCGGACTCCATGGCCACGGCCAGTTCTTCAAGCTCCGCCAGCGCCAGCTCGTAGCTTTCAGGTGGCGTGGATATCTCGGAGACGGCTTTGGTCTTCGCCTTGGGCATGGGGATGTTCGCGGGATTGGAAAGCCTTTGATTTTAGGCTGCCAAGGCGTGCGACCACCCTGGAGAACATACACCCCAGCCCGCGGGAGCGAAATTTGACCGTGCCACGGCCCAAGCGGTTGATATAAATACACATAACCGATCGGCGGGAATAACCCCACCGCTTACAATCCCATTCCCGTCCAACCGGCCCTCCGCCTTGTGCATTGACGGACAAAGCTTCATGCATCTGTCCTGTTGCGCTGTGGCATGGCCGGTTTTATTTTTTCACCCGTGCACGATGCACCTCCCTGTGGGGAGTCTTTAGGTCAGGTCACCCATGTCTGATTTAAGTCTTCAACTGCAGCAGGCCGCAAGCCAACTACCAGTTTCAAGCTATTTCGATGCCGCGCTGTTCCAGCGCGAGATGGAAACCATCTTCCAGCAAGGGCCCCGCTACGTCGGCAGCAGTGTGTCGGTGCCGGAGATCGGCGACTACTACGCCCTGCCGCAGGAACACGAAGGCCGCGCCCTGGTCCGCAACGACCAGGGCCAAATCGAGCTGATCTCCAACATCTGCCGCCATCGCCAGGCGGTCATGCTCAAGGGCCGGGGCAACCTGAAAACCGAAGGCAAGGGCCACGCCGGCGGCAACATCGTCTGCCCGCTGCACCGCTGGACCTACAGCACCAGCGGCGAGCTGCTGGGTGCGCCGCATTTCAGCCACGATCCCTGCCTGCACCTGAACAACTACAAGCTGCGCGAGTGGAACGGCATGCTGTTCGAGGACAACGGCCGCGACGTGGCCGCCGACCTGGCCGGCATGGCACTGCGCGAGCAGCTGAGCTTTGACGGGCTGGTGCTGCACCACGTGGAAATGCACGAGTGCCACTACAACTGGAAGACCTTCATCGAGGTCTACCTGGAGGACTACCACGTCGGCCCCTTCCACCCCGGCCTGGGCAATTTCGTGACCTGCGACGACCTCCAGTGGGAGTTCGCCAAGGAGTACTCGGTACAGACCGTGGGCGTGGCCCCGACCTTCGGCAAGCCCGGCTCTGCGGTGTACAAGAAGTGGCACGACGTGCTGCTGCAGTACCGCAACGGGGAGCTGCCCGAGCGCGGCGCGATCTGGCTGACCTACTACCCGCACATCATGGTGGAGTGGTATCCGCACGTGCTGACGGTCTCCACCCTGCACCCCCTCAGCCCCACCAAGACCATGAACGTGGTGGAGTTCTACTACCCCGAGGAAATCGCGGCCTTCGAGCCCGAATTCATCGCAGCGCAGAAGGCGGCCTACATGGAAACCGCCATCGAGGACGATGAGATCGGCGAACGCATGGACGCCGGGCGCCGCGCCCTGATGGAACGGGGCGACAACGAGGTCGGCCCCTACCAAAGCCCCATGGAAGATGGCATGCAGCATTTCCATGAGTGGTATCGCCAAACAATGGGCGCGCACCTGCCACAGCGCTGAGCTTTTTTGCTACGCTCTCCAGAGCTGCCAACGCCCGTCCGTCGGGCGCTGGCAGCTTTTTTCATAGGCAAGAACGGCGGGCCGTTCTGCACAACACAACAGTCAGGGACGGCGCTCATGCAAGTGCTATGGATGGTGGTGGGGGCGTTTCTGTTCGCCACCATGGGGGTCTGCATCAAGTACGCGGCGGTGCATTTCCACACCGCAGAAATCGTGTTCTACCGTGGCCTGATCGGCATGCTCGCCATGTGGCTGCTCAGCGCCTCCCAAGGCGTATCCCTGAAAACCCGCCACCCTTGGATGCACGCCTGGCGCAGCCTGATCGGCGTCACGGCCATGGGCTGCTGGTTCTACGCCATCACCCAGATGCCGCTGGCCAGCGCCATGACCCTCAACTACATGAGCAGCATCTGGATTGCCGTGTTCCTGCTCGCCGGTGCCCTGTGGTCGCGGCACCCGCGCAGCGGCCGCACACCGCAACCGCTGAATGTGCCGCTGCTGCTGACCATCGTGGCGGGTTTTGTGGGCGTGGTGCTGATGCTGCAGCCCAGCTTTGCCCAGGAGCAGACCACCGCCGCGCTGATCGGCCTGGGTTCCGGGGTGCTGTCGGCCATGGCCTATATGCAGGTCGTGGCGCTGTCGCGCATGGGCGAGCCCGAATCGCGCACCGTGTTCTTCTTTGGTCTGGGCTGCACCCTGCTGGGCCTGGTCGCCAGCGGCATCACCGGTTTTTCCGCCTGGCCCGGCTGGCAGGCCAGCCTGTGGCTGCTGCCCATCGGCCTGCTGGCCGCCGGCGGCCAGCTGTGCATGACGCGCGCCTATGCCCAGGCCAAGACCGCACGCGGCACCCTGGTGGTGGCCAACCTGCAGTACTCCGGCATTGTGTTTGCCGGCCTGTACAGCCTGTTCTGGTTCCACGACAACCTGGGTTGGGAGGGCTGGCTGGGCATGCTGCTGATTGTGGCCAGCGGCATCGCAGCCACCATCTTCCGCGCACGCGGCGCAGCAGCGCCAGCCAAGGCCGCAAGCCGGTGAACCCAAGGCCTGTGCCGCAGGCCCGATTCCGTCCCACAATGTGCGCTGGCAGAACTTTGAGAACACGCTCATGACCTATACCACCCTGATCACCCCGGCCCAACTGCAAGCCCTGGCAGCCAGCGATCAACCCCACATGGTGTTCGATTGCAGCTTTGATCTGGGCAACCCGCCAGCCAGCCGGCAGCAATACCTGCAGGCCCACATCCCGGGCGCCGTGCACGCCGATCTGGACCAGCACCTGAGCGCCCGCCACGGCGCCCCCGGCAAGGACGGGCAGGTGCACACGGCGGCCACCGACCAGCCCGCCTCCGGCGGTCGCCACCCCCTGCCCAGCCGCGAGCGCTTCGCCCAGTGGCTGTCGTCCATCGGCTTTCGCAACGACATGCAGGCCGTGGTCTATGACCGCCAAGGCTGCAACTTCTGTGGCCGTCTGTGGTGGATGCTCAAATGGGCCGGCCATGACGCCGTGGCCGTGCTGGATGGCGGCCTGCCAGCCTGGACCGCCGCAGGCGGCGCCACCAGCCAGGGCGACGAGCCCTCGCACTTCCAGTCCAACTTTGCCCTGCACGACAGCCTGCGCCAGTTGGTGACGGCCGACGAGGTCGAAGCCCACCTGCAGCAGCCCGAGCGCCAGACCCTGATCGATGCGCGCGCCCCGGCCCGTTACCGTGGCGAGGTCGAGCCCCTGGACCCTGTCGCCGGCCACATTCCCGGCGCGCTGAACCGCCCCTTCTCCGAGAACATCGCCCTGGATGGCCGCTTCAAGCCCCAGGCACTGCTCAAGGCCGAGTTCGATGCCCTGCTGCAAGGCCGTGACCCGGCCACGGTGGTCCACCAGTGCGGCAGCGGTGTCAGCGCCCTGCCCAACCTGCTGGCGATGGAGATTGCAGGATTTCCACCGACACGGCTGTTTGCCGGCAGCTGGAGCGAATGGTGCAGCCATCCAGCACGCCCGGTCGCCAAAGGTTAACAACTTTTTCCCTGTGGAACAGGGGGGTGTTTGCACCTTTTTCAGGAGCATTACCCCCTGCAAAATAGGGCACCATACACGTATGCACTGATTAAACGTGGTTAACAATTGAAGCGTTTGGAAAGCGGCTTTTTCCCCGTTTGATTGCCACTTCAAAAGTGTCACAAAACAGTTACATTTACTGCACTGCACGCCATGTGCAGGGTTTTGTGTAAGAAAAAATCCTACATCCTGTTGGCAACAACCAGACATGGTCTGGATGCCAACCAGACACTGCGCACCGGCGCACCCCGACTCCATTTCCTGCAGGCCCGGCCGCAGAATTCATTCCATCAGATCGCCACTTGCTTGCAAGCACAGGCGGCAGCCCCTCGAGGCCCATTTGAAGCTGGAAACTGGAAAAGGATGTAGCCATGAATGACGAACAACTGCTCGCTGAGATCCGCGAAGCCAACCTCACCTACCTGATGCTGGCGCAGACAATGATCCGCAAGGACAAGGCCGAAGCCGTGTTCCGCCTGGGTCTGAGCGAAGAAGCCTGTGACATTCTGGGCACCCTGTCCGCAGCCCAAGTGCTGAAGATTGCCTCCCGCAACACCTTGCTGTGCAGCTTCCGCGTTGACGATGAAATGGTCTGGAACCTGCTGACCAACCACAGCAGCAACAAGATCGGCAACGAAGCCACCAACGCCCTGCACGCCAACATCCTGATGGCCAGCCGCGTCTCCGAAGTGCTGTAAGCCGCTTCGACCGATCACCGCCTACGGAGTCTCGCCATGTCCGCGCCCGCCAAAAGTGTTCTGAACGAATCCAAGCAAATCGAACGTGCTGCCATGCTCATCCAGATGGGTGCCCGCATGCAGGTGCTGGAGTCGGAAACCACGCTGTCCTACGAACGCCTGATCCGCCTGTACAAGGAGATCGCCGGCAAGTCGCCCTCCAAAGGCCAGCTGCCTTTCTCGACCGACTGGTTCCTGACCTGGCAGGAGAACATCCACAGCTCGCTGTTCCTGAACATCTATGAATACCTGTCCAAGGGCGTGGATGCCGACCCTGTCGAGGTGCTGACCAAGGCCTACCGCCTGTACACCGAGCAGGTCACGGCCTCGCAACTGGACTGCCTGCTGTCCTTCACCCGCGCCTGGCGCCTGGTGAAGTTCGTGGACGCCAACATGCTGACCCGCACCAAGTGCAGCAAGTGCGGTGGCATGTTTGTCTCCGAACTGTATGAAAACGCCCGCCATTTCGAGTGTGGCCTGTGCAACCCACCCGCCCGCGCTGGCAAGAGCAAGAGCGCAGGCGCCCTGATGCTGCACTGATCCGCAGCCGCAATCCTTTCCCCTTCTTTGACAGCCCGGCCATGCCGGGCTTTTTTTGCGCCATCGCCCCCGCAGGCTGTCGGCTTTTTGCGTGGGCATGCCCGCCGCCCGTGACGCGCGCCAGGCGCATACGGGACAATAGCGCCCGTGTCCATTCCCCAATCCTTCATCCAAGAGCTGTTGTCCCGCGTCGATGTCGTCGACGTGGTGGGTCGCTACGTGCAGCTCAAAAAAGGCGGCGCCAACTTCATGGGGCTGTGCCCCTTCCACGGCGAAAAGTCCCCCTCCTTCAGCGTCAGCCCCTCCAAGCAGTTCTACCACTGCTTCGGCTGCGGCAAGAACGGCAATGCCATCGGCTTTCTGATGGAGCATGCGGGCATGGGCTTTGTGGAAGCCGTGAATGACCTGGCCGGACAGGTCGGCATGGTCGTGCCGCAGGAGGACATCAGCCCGCAGGAGCGCGAGCGCCAGGCTGCCGCCAAGCTCAAGCAGGCCACCCTGAACGACGTGCTGGAACGCGCCGGCAATGCCTACCGCCACCAGCTCAAGGAGCACGCGCACGCGGTGCAGTACCTCAAGCAGCGCGGTGTCTCGGGCGCCATCTCCAGCAAGTACGGCCTGGGCTATGCCCCGCCGGGCTGGCGCAACCTGGCCAGCGTGTTCCCGGAATATGACGACCCGCAGCTGCAGGAAAGCGGCCTGGTCATCGTCGGCGAGGACGACGACAAGCGCTACGACCGCTTCCGCGACCGCATCATGTTCCCCATCCGCAACGTCAAGGGCGAATGCATCGGCTTTGGCGGGCGCGTGCTGGGTGACGAAAAACCCAAATACCTGAACTCGCCCGAAACCCCGCTGTTCCACAAGGGGCGCGAGCTGTACGGCCTGTTCGAGGCGCGCGACGCCCTGCGCAGCATGGGCTACGTGCTGGTCACCGAAGGCTACATGGACGTGGTCGCCCTGGCGCAGCTGGGCTTTCCGAATGCTGTGGCCACCCTGGGCACGGCCTGCACCAACGACCATGTGCAGAAACTGTTCCGCTTCACCGACTCCGTGGTCTTCAGCTTTGACGGCGATGCCGCCGGCCGCCGCGCCGCGCACAAGGCGCTGGAAGCCGCCCTGCCCTACGCCAACGACACGCGCAGCGTGAAGTTCCTGTTCCTGCCGGCCGAGCACGACCCCGACAGCTTCATCCGCGAGCACGGCAGCGACGCCTTCGCCCGCCATGTCGCCAACGCCCTGCCACTGAGCCAGTTCCTGCTCGAGGCGGCCAGTGCCGAGTGCGACCTGGGCCAGGCCCAGGGCCGCGCCAAGCTGTCCAGCCAGGCCCGCCCGCTGTGGAACCTGCTGCCCGACGGCGCCTTCAAGCGCCTGGTGCTGGGCGAGCTGGCCGCCAAGATCCAGATCGACACGCGCGAGCTGTCGGAGCTGTGGGCCCAGGCCGAAGCCCAGGACAAGCGCTTCCAGCGCGGCGGCGCCCGGCCCACACCCAGCCACAGCCCGTACGACGCACCGCCCCATGCCCCGGCCGCGCCCGACTGGGTGCAGGAATTCGCCCCCAGCGGCCATGTAAACACCTACGGCGACCGCTGGCGCGGCACGGGCAACGGCAACCGCAACGGCGCCCCCCGCGGCGAATGGAAGCGTGGCAGCAAGTTCGGCCGCCCGCAGGACAGCTGGCCCGCGCCCTCCCTGGGGCCGCGCGTGGCGCCGTCCACCGCCCCCGACCAGGCGGTGCGCCTGCTGCTGTCGCAGATGAAGTTCCTCGAACAGCTGGACAACGACGACCTGGACACCCTGGCCCACCAGCCGGCGCCGCACGGCCCGCTGTTCGCCTGGATCGAGAGCCAGTTCCAGGAACATGGCCCCCAGCCCTGGGCCGTGCTGCAGGAGCGCCTGCGCGACAGCGTGCATGGCACCTTTGCGCTGCAGCTGATGGAAGGGCCGCACGGCCACCCCGAGGGCGAGGAAGCGGAACAACTGCAGGAGCTGCGCAACATCCTGGCGCCGCTGCTGGCCAAGCGCATCGAAATCCTGGAGACCGAAGCCCTGAAAGCCTACGCCGCCAACCCGTCGGACAGCGCCATCAAGGCCCATTACCTGGCCCTGGTGGAACGCCGCAAGCTGCTGCGGGATCGTGTCACCTCCAGACCTGAGTAAGGGCACTCGGCCCTTTCGACTTCCAAAAGCAGAGCTGTTAGCGCTTGTGAAAGCTTCATTTCCAATTGATTCGATAAGAAAATGATGGATTGACAAGCGCCGGCAGCTCTTATTTTTGAAAATTAGTCTTTGTTTTTCCTGCATCTCCCTCTGACAGCCACCGCTTTGGCCGGGGTGCGAAAAATATTTACAGAAAATACGCGCCAACCTCTTGCAATTTGGCGCAAACGCTATAATTAGGCATTCATCGGCAAGAGCGACAGCAGCACCTCCGGTCCGGGCCCCGTGATAGACGTCACGTGTCAGCAGCAACTGCATGGCCCAATTCCCGCAAGGACTGCACACCAAATGATCGCCCAGACATCTTGCCTTGGGAGCTGTTCGCTCCCGGCATGCCCCAGGCATGCTTGTGCGCCGGGTTAGGTGGCGCTTGCATTTTTCCTTTGTGTGTCCGCTTTTCACCAAGAGGTTTTCATGCCCGTTGCAAAGTCCGCGAAGATGTCCAAGCAGGCGCCCGACGCTACCGCGAAGCCCAAAACTTCCAAAACCACGGCCGCTGCCAGCACGGCAGCCACCGTGAAGAAGTCTGCTGCCACCTACACCCAGGCAGCCGCTTCCAAGAAAGATTCCGATATGGCGACTTTGTCCCAAGCTGAACTGAAAGCCATGGCCGACGCCCTGCTGGCCGAAAGCACTCCGAAACGCGGTCGCAAGAAAGCGGCCGAAGGCGACGAGGCCCCCGCCGCCAAGAAGCCTGCTGCCAAGAAAGCAGCGGCCCCCAAGGCCGAGGCCGTAGAAGCCAAGCCCGCGGCCGCCAAGAAGGCCCCGGCCAAGGCCGCCAAGGCCCCCGCCGAAGCCAAGGTGCCCGCCAAGCGCGGCCGCAAGCCCAAGGCCAAGGAAGAGTCCGAGATCGACGAAGATCTGGGTGACTTCGACGCCGATGCCGACATAGAAGCGGATGCCGAGACCGAAGTGGAAGTCGAGACTGAAGTGGTCGAGACCGGCACCACCGAGAAGGCCAAGCCCCTGCGCATGAAGATCAGCAAGGCGAAGGAACGCGCCTTGATGAAGGAATTCGGCCTGGACGAAACCGTCCTGACCGAAGAGGAAATGAACACCCGCCGCCAGCGTCTGAAGATGCTGATCAAGCTGGGCAAGACCCGCGGCTACCTGACCCACGCAGAAATCAACGACCACCTGCCCGACAAGCTGGTCGATGCGGAAACGCTGGAAGTCGTGGTCTCCATGCTCAACGACATGGGTGTGGCGGTGTACGAGCAGACGCCCGACGCCGAAACCCTGCTGCTGAACAACACCGGCCAGTCCGCCACCACCGAAGAGGAAGCGGAAGAGGAAGCCGAAGCCGCCCTGTCCACCGTGGACTCGGAATTCGGCCGCACCACCGACCCAGTGCGCATGTACATGCGTGAAATGGGTACGGTGGAACTGCTGACCCGCGAAGGCGAAATCGAGATTGCCAAGCGCATCGAAGGCGGCCTGATGGACATGATGGAGGCGATCTCCGCCTCCCCCGCCACCATCGCCGAAGTGCTGGGCATGGCCGCCGAAATCCGCGAAGGCAAGGTCGTGATCTCGGCCATCGTTGACGGCTTCGTGAACGCCGACGAAAACGACGACTACGTGGCCGAAGAAGACTTCGACGAATACGACGAAGAGGACGACGACGACGGCAAGGGTGGCTCCAAGGCCATGACCCGCCGCCTCGAAGAGCTGAAGAACGAAGCCCTGTCGCGCTTCGACAAGATCGCCGAGCATTTCGAGAAGCTGCGCAAGGCCTACGACAAGGACGGCTGGGGCTCGCCCGCGTACAACAAGGTGCAGAAGGCCATCACCGACGAGCTGATGACCATCCGCTTCACGGCCAAGACCATCGAGAAGCTGTGCGACCTGGTGCGCGCCCAGGTGGACGATGTGCGCAAGAAGGAACGTGAGCTGCGCAAGATCATCGTCGACAAGTGCCGCATGCCGCAGGAAATCTTCATCAAGGAATTCCCGCCCAACCTGCTGAACCTGAAGTGGGTGGAAGAGCACGCCTCGGCCGGCAAGGCCTGGAGCAATGTGCTGTCGCGCAACATCCCGCCCGTGCAGGAGCTGCAGCAGAACCTGATCGATCTGCAGGCCCGCGTGGTCGTGCCGCTGGAAGAGCTCAAGAGCATCAACAAGCGCATGAACGAAGGCGAGCGCAACAGCCGCTTCGCCAAGAAGGAGATGATCGAGGCCAACCTGCGCCTGGTGATTTCGATTGCCAAGAAGTACACCAACCGCGGTCTGCAGTTCCTGGACCTGATCCAGGAAGGCAACATCGGTCTGATGAAGGCCGTGGACAAGTTCGAATACCGCCGCGGCTACAAGTTCTCGACCTACGCCACCTGGTGGATCCGCCAGGCCATCACGCGCTCGATCGCCGACCAGGCCCGTACGATCCGTATCCCGGTGCACATGATCGAGACCATCAACAAGATGAACCGCATCAGCCGCCAACACTTGCAAGAGTTTGGTTTTGAGCCCGATGCGTCCATCCTGGCCGAGAAGATGGAGATTCCCGAGGACAAGATCCGCAAGATCATGAAGATCGCCAAGGAACCCATCTCGATGGAAACCCCTATCGGCGACGACGACGACAGCCACCTGGGCGACTTCATCGAAGACCAGGCCAACACCGCGCCGATCGACGCCGCGATGCAGGCCGGCCTGCGCGACGTGGTCAAGGACATCCTGGATGGCCTGACCCCGCGCGAAGCCAAGGTGCTGCGCATGCGCTTCGGCATCGAGATGTCCACCGACCACACGCTGGAAGAAGTGGGCAAGCAGTTCGACGTGACGCGTGAACGCATCCGCCAGATCGAGGCCAAGGCGCTGCGCAAGCTCAAGCACCCCAGCCGTTCGGACAAGCTGCGCAGCTTCATCGATTCGCTGTAAGCGCGTACGGCCCAAACGGCGCAACCCACCTGTCCTCGCGGCAGGTGGCGCCCAAACCAAAGGAGACCCGCGGGTCTCCTTTTTTCATGCCTACTCACTCAAACCATAGCAGTCGGCGCTGGCTGCATCGGCGCTGCAGGCCGATTTCGTTCACATGCCCAACACGGGCATCAGGCCACGGCCTGCTGCTGGCGCATCACCTCGATCTCTACTGCGCTGTAACCCAGGCTGGCCAGCAGCTCGGCCGTGTGCTCGCCCGCCTTGGGCGGGTTGCTGCGCACCGGCAGGCGCTCGCCATCCATGCGCAGCGGCAGCAAGGTGGTCTTGGCCGTCTGGCCCGCCTTGTCACCATCGCTGAGCACCACCTCTGCCAGGCCACCCGTGGCCAGCAGGTGCGGGTCGTCAAACAACTGCTCGGGCCGCGAGATCGGGGCATAGGGCAGTTGGTGGTCTTCAAACACCTGGGCCAGGTGCGCCGCGCTGTGCTGCGCCAGGCGTTGGCGCAAATCGGGCATCAGCGTCGCACGTGCACGCACGCGGTCGTTGTTGGTCTGCAGCGCCGGATCGGCCAGCAGGTCATCAAAGCCCATGGCCGTGCAGAAAGTGCGCCACTGCGCATCGCTCACGGCCGCCAGGAAGATCTGCGCCCCGTCCTGGACGCTGAACACGTCGTACAGGCCCCAGGACGAGATGCGCTCGGGCATGGGCGCTGCCGGCTGGCCGGTCACCGCGTACTGCATCATGTGCTGTCCGACCAGGAAGACGTTGTTCTCGAACAGCGCCGCATCGATCTCCTGACCCTGGCCGGTTTGCGCGCGCTGCATCAGCGCAGCCATGGCGCCGATGGCGCCGAACATGCCACCCATGATGTCGTTCACGCTGCTGCCCGCGCGCAGCGGATCGCCCGGGCGACCGGTCATGTAGGCCAGCCCGCCCATCATCTGCACCACCTCGTCCAGCGCGGTGCGGTGCTCGTAGGGGCCAGGCAGAAAGCCGGTGTGGTTCACATAGATCAGGCCCGGGTTGAGCCGCGACAGGCTGGCATGGTCCAGGCCGTACTTCTTCATCACCCCGGGCTTGAAGTTCTGCAGCACCACGTCGGCACTCGCAGCCAGCCGGATGGCAGCCTGCACGCCCTCGGGCTGGCGCAGATCGATGGCCACGCTCTTCTTGTTGCGGTTGAACATGGGAAAGAAACCCGCCCCGGCGCCCAGCAGGTGGCGCGTGCGGTCGCCGTCCACCGGCTCCACCTTGATCACCTCGGCCCCCAAATCCGCCAGCACCATGCCACACGCCGGCCCCATCACCATGTGGCTGAACTCCACCACGCGAATGCCTTGCAACGGCAGCGGCTTCGAAGGGGTGGAGGTGGCGCCGTGCGGCGCTAGGTCGGAGGGGGTGGTGTCGGTCATGTTCACAAAAAAATAGCAGAGATGGACGCAGCACGGCCGCGCCTAGGGTTTCCCCTGGAATCCGGGCATTCTAGAAAGCCCCCCTGGGCCCTTCACCCATGTTTTGGGCAATCCGGGCATCCCGGAACGTGATTCCCCCGGTGTGGGAACGTGGCAGCGCTACAACAAAAGCAGCGTTTTTGCGCACTTTCGGGCTTTACAGCCTAGCGATTCTTTGTCCCGAGCTACTAAACTTGTAGCAGACAGCATTCACAGCTATAGTCGATTCACGTTGGTTCGGGGCCAGCCTACCGCCCGGCCCATCCCCCATCTCAGCGCAAGGAGAAGCGTCCATGAGCTCTAAGGAAAACGCCGCCATCAACCAGTTGCTCGAAAAACTCGAGCGCCGCTACGCATTGCGCGTGCTGTGGGCACTGCGTGATGGGCATCCGCAAACCTTCCGTTTGCTGCAGGACAGCGTGGGCGGCATCACGCCCAACACCTTGAACACCCGCATCAAGGAACTGCGCGAAGAAGGCTTGATGGAGCATGGCAACGACGGCTACACCGTCACCGCGTCGGGCCAGGACCTGCTCAAGCGCCTGAGCGATCTGCAGGCTTTTGCCACACGCTGGGCAGCCGCACGCGCGAAGAAGTAATCTACGCGCTGCCGCTGCGGCAACCGCGACAGGCACCCGAGGTTTTGGACCGCCGGTGCCTTTTGTTTTTCTGTTTCGTCCACACAAGGAATTTTTCATGGCACTGACCACCACTGCCTCTGGCCTGCAATACGAAGACACCGTTGTCGGTCAGGGCGCCGAAGCCATCAGCGGCGCTGACGTCAAGGTGCATTACACCGGCTGGCTGTACCTGGATGGTGAGCAAGGTGCCAAGTTCGACTCCAGCAAGGACCGCCGCGAGCCTTTCGAGTTCACCCTGGACGACGGCATGGTGATCCGTGGCTGGGACGAAGGCGTGCAAGGCATGAAGGTGGGCGGCAAGCGCACCCTGATCATCCCCGCCGAACTGGGCTATGGCGCGCATGGCGCGGGCGGTGTGATCCCGCCCCACGCCACGCTGAAGTTCGAGGTCGAGCTGCTGTCCACCAAGGCGGCCCCCGTGCTGCAGATCGAGGACACCGTGGTCGGCGAAGGAGCCGAAGCCACCCGCGGCAAGCGCGTGACCGTGCACTACACCGGCTGGCTGTACAAGGACGGCCAGCAAGGCGCCAAGTTCGACTCCAGCAAGGACCGCAACGACCCCTTCGTGTTCCAACTGGGCGCGGGCATGGTCATCAAGGGCTGGGACAAGGGCGTGGAAGGCATGAAGGTCGGCGGCAAGCGCACCCTGATCATCCCCCCGGAAATGGGCTATGGCGCCCGCGGCGCCGGCGGCGTGATCCCGCCCAACGCCACGCTGAAGTTTGACGTGGAACTGCTGGCCGTCTGAGCCCGCACACACCCCGCACAACACGGCCTGTCATCGACAGGCCGTTTTTTATGCCCCAGAGAGAGATGCCGTGGCCGCCACGGCCTCAGGCAAACAACGCCTGCTCCAGCGGCACATAGGCCTGGGGGCCGACCGCATCGCGAATCTTGGGGGCCACAGCGGCCAGCTGGTCAAAGCTGGTGGCGGCCTCCACCGACAGGTTCAGACGAAAGCCCGACAGGCCCAGCTTCCCCGTCAGCGCCACGGCCACCGGGTAGGCGTCGCGGTAGCGCTCCTGGGCAGAACGCGCCGAAGGGCTGGCGGCAGGCGCTGCTGCCGGCGAACTGTCCGGGGCCTCGGCCAGCAGGCCGGCCTGCACCAGGGTGTCGATGTCCGCCACGCCCAGGCCCAGGCCTTGCGTGGCCTGCAGCACCTCGTCGACCGTGCGCAATCCATCGAACAGCAAAAAGGCCGAGCGCAGCTTGCCGGCCAGCTGTGCGCTGCGCGCCTTGAACGCCTGCTGGCCTGCCTCGGTCTTGATCAAACGCCGTCCCATCGCGCATCCCTCCGTTGCCCTTGTGGGAGACAGCATGGCACAGGCCCGCAGCGGGCCCCATTGGGGCAATCCAGGGACTGGGCACAGCAGGCGCTCATGGAAACATGAGCGTGCTGCGCGCGACAGCTCTTGGTTTTCAGCCGTTTTTATTCCGAAAACCGCACCAGGTAAGCGTTAGCAGCTATCGTTGCAGCGATTCGCGCGGCCCCACCCAGCTCCACAGCAGGGTCACGGCCATGCCGGCCGCCACGCCGAACACGCCGGAGGACACCGGCTGGATGCCCCACCACAGGCCATCGGCCAGCAGCACGGACGGCAGCCAGTGCTGGACCATGGCGGTGTGCGACAGCATGTAGTACAGCGCCACGCCCAGCCCGGCCAGCATACCGGCCAGCGCCGCATAGCGGGTGACGCCGCGCCAGAAGATGCCCAGCACCATGGCCGGCACAAAGGCCGAGGCCGCCAGCGAGAACGAGGCCGCCACCATGGGCAGGATGTCGGACGGCCGCTGCCCCGCCACCAGCGCCGCCAGCAGCGCCACCGCCATCAGCACGAACTTGGAGACGATGACCCGCTGCTCGGGCGAGGTCTTGCGCGGCCGGTCCTGGAAGTACAGGTCGCGCACCAGGGCGTTGCTGATGGTCAGCAGCAGGCCGTCGGCCGTGGACAACGCCGCCGCCAGCCCGCCGGCGGCCACCAGGCCCGCCACCACATACGGCAGGCCGCCGATTTCCGGTGTCGCCAGCATGATCAGGTCGGCGCCCAGGCGCAGCTCGCCAAACTGCAGCACCCCGTCGCCGTTGACATCCTCCACCGACAGCAGCGAGGCATCGACCCGCGCCCACTGCGCGATCCAGTTCGGCAGCTCGTCAAAGCGCACGCCCACCAGGTTGTTCATCACCTCCAGCTTGATCAGCGCCGCCAGCGCCGGGGCCGTCAGGTACAGCAGGGCGATGAAGAACAGCGTCCACGCCACCGAGGTGCGCGCCGCCGACACCGAGGGCACGGTGTAGTAGCGCACCAGCAGGTGGGGCAGGCCGGCCGTGCCCACCATCAGGCAGAACATCAGCGCCAGGAAGTTGTTGCGCTCGTCGTTGAACTGCGCGCGCTCATCGGCCGTGCCGTCCGGGTCGCCGCCAAACGGCTGGCTGTGGCGCGGCAGGCCGGACAGTGGCCGCGCGCGTTCGCGGTACTCCTCCAGCTGCTGGCGCCAGCGCAGCTGGGCCTCCTGGGCGTTGCGCGGCAGGTTGGCGTATTCGCGGCTGGTGGCCACGATCTGGCCCACATCGCTGTTGACCGAGCGCAGGTAGCGGATGCGTTCGTGCAGCACCAGCCGGTCACGCTCCAGCGACAGCGGCACATCCACCAGCTTGGCCTCCAGCGCCTCGACCCGCGCCTGGTAGGCCTGGCGCACCGCCAGCTCATGGGGCGACTGCAGCAGGGCATCCTCCAGTTCGGTGATCTTCTGCAGCTGGCTGGCATAGGCCACGGCCGCCACCGGATTGCCCAGCTGCTTGTACGCCAGCCAGGACACGGGAATCAGGAAGGCCAGCAGGATCACCACGTACTGCGCGACCTGGGTCCAGGTCACGGCGCGCATGCCACCCAGGAACGAGCACAGCAGCACCCCGCCCAGGCCCAGCATGATGCCGATCTCGAACTGCACCCCGGTCAGCCGCGAGGCGATCAGCCCCACCCCGTAAATCTGCGCCACCACATAGGTGAACGAGCACAGCACCGACGCCAGGGCTGCCACCGTGCGCGGCCACCGGCCACCGAAGCGGGCCTGGAAGAAATCCGGCAGGGTGTACAGCTGCATGGCGCGCAGGTGCGGGGCCACCAGCATGGCCACCAGGCAGAAGCCCCCGGTCCAGCCCAGCAGATAGGCCAGGCCGCCCGGCTGGCCGGCGGTGCCGCCAAAGCCCTGCAGGTACAGCGCGCCCGACAGGCTGATGAAGGAGGCCGCACTCATCCAATCGGCGGCGGCGGCCATGCCGTTGTAGACCGGGGGAATGCGGCGGCCGGCGACATAGTATTCGTCGGCATCGCTGGTGCGCCCCCAGATGCCGATGGCGGCATACACCATGACCGGGACGAAAAGGAAGATGGGACCGATCCAGTGGCGCGACAGGCCGTGCTCTTCGGCCCAGGCCATCAGCAGCAGAAAGCCGATCACGGCCAAGCTGTACAGGGCGACCCAGCGATGGACACGCCACCGGTAGGCACGGGCACGCAAGGAGGAGGAAGTGGCGCTAACGCCGGAGGGGGTGGGCATGGGTGGTACGGGCAGCTGGCAAGGTGGCATCAGGTGCCGAGGCGCTGTGGCTCTCGAACCTGTCCATGACCACACAGTAAACCAGCGCGATCAGCATGAACATCAGGACAGCCCCTTGGGCGGCCATCCAGTAGCCCAACTGCCAGCCTTGCACCCATGCCTGCAAGTCCCGCGCAAAAAAGCACACGCCAAACGAAAACACCACCCAGACCGCCAGCAAGATTGCCTTGAGCCACAGGTGGTGGGTGTCGTGCAGGTCGGGCGGCATCTGCCCCCCGCCTGCCGCCGGCCTGTCATGCACATCGTCGTGAGAAAACTGCATCACAGGCCTTTCGCGGTCTTAGCCCGCCAGTTGCTGCCAAGTGTCGATCACGGTGTCGGGGTTCAGCGAGATCGAGACGATGCCCTTGTCCGCCAGCCACTGGGCGAAGTCGGGGTGGTCCGAAGGGCCCTGACCGCAGATGCCGACGTACTTGCCCTGCTTCAGGCAGGCGTCGATGGCGCGCTCCAGCATCTTCTTGACGGCGGGGTCGCGTTCGTCGAAGTCGGCGGCCAGCAACTCCAGGCCGGAGTCGCGGTCCAGGCCCAGGGTCAGCTGGGTCAGGTCGTTCGAACCGATGGAGAAGCCGTCGAAGTACTCCAGGAACTCCTCGGCCAGGATGGCGTTGGAAGGCACCTCGCACATCATGATCAGCTTGAGATCGTTCTCACCGCGCTTGAGGCCGTTGTCGCCCAGCATGGTGGTCACGCGCTCGGCCTGCTTCAGGGTGCGCACGAAGGGGATCATGATCTGCACGTTGGTCAGACCCATGTCCTCACGCACGCGGCGCAGGGCTTCGCATTCCATCTTGAAGGCTTCGCCGAAGTCTTCGGAGATGTAACGCGCGGCACCGCGGAAGCCCAGCATCGGGTTCTCTTCCTCGGGCTCGTAGCGGCTGCCACCGATCAGCTTGCGGTATTCGTTGGACTTGAAATCCGACATGCGCACGATCACGGGCTTGGGCCAGAAGGCGGCGGCAATCGTGGCCACGCCTTCGGCGACCTTGTCGACGTAGAAGGCGCGGGGCGAGGCATGGCCACGCGCCACGGATTCCACGGCCTTCTTCAGGTCGGGGTCCACGGCGGGGTAGTCCAGGATGGCCTTGGGGTGCACGCCGATGTTGTTGTTGATGATGAACTCCAGGCGGGCCAGACCCACGCCGGCGTTGGGCAGTTGGGCAAAGTCGAAGGCCAGCTGGGGGTTGCCCACGTTCATCATGATCTTGGTCTTGATCTCGGGCATTTCGCCGCGGGTGACTTCGGTCACTTCGGTCTCGATCAGGCCGTCATAGATCTTGCCGGTGTCGCCTTCCGAGCAGGACACGGTCACCAGGGTGCCGTCCTTCAGGCGGGCGGTGGCATCGCCGCAGCCGACCACGGCAGGAATGCCCAGTTCACGCGCGATGATGGCGGCGTGGCAGGTGCGGCCGCCACGGTTGGTCACGATGGCGGAGGCGCGCTTCATGACGGGTTCCCAGTTGGGGTCGGTCATGTCGGTCACCAGCACGTCGCCGGGCTGGACCTGGTCCATCTGCGAAATGTCGGACACCAGACGCACGGGACCGGTACCGATCTTCTGGCCAATCGCGCGGCCTTCGGCCAGCACATTGCCGGTGCCCTTGAGCTTGTAGCGCAGTTCGGCCTGGCCCTTAGACTGGCTCTTCACGGTTTCGGGACGTGCCTGCAGGATGTACAGCTGGCCGTCGGTGCCGTCCTTGCCCCATTCGATGTCCATGGGACGGCCATAGTGCTGCTCGATCACCAGCGCGTACTTGGCCAGTTCCTGCACTTCGGTGTCGGTCAGCGAGTAGCGGTTGCGCAGCTCGGGGGCCACGTCGGTGGTCTTGACCAGCTTGCCGGAGGCGGCCTTCTCTTCGGGCGAGGAGAACACCATCTGGATCAGCTTGGAGCCCAGGTTGCGGCGGATCAGCGCGCTCTTGCCAGCCTTGAGCATGGGCTTGTGCACGTAGAACTCGTCGGGGTTCACGGCGCCTTGCACCACGGTTTCGCCCAGGCCATAGCTGGAGGTGATGAACACCACGTCTTCAAAGCCGGACTCGGTGTCGATGGTGAACATCACGCCGGCCGCGCCCAGGTCAGAGCGCACCATGCGCTGCACGCCGGCGGACAGGGCCACCACGTCGTGGGCAAAGCCCTTGTGCACGCGGTAGGAGATGGCGCGGTCGTTGTACAGCGACGCGAACACTTCCTTCATCTTGTGCAGCACGTCGTCGATGCCCACCACGTTCAGGAAGGTTTCCTGCTGGCCGGCGAACGAGGCGTCGGGCAGATCTTCCGCGGTGGCGGAGGAGCGCACGGCGAACGAAGCGGCGTCGTTACCGCCTTGCAGCGTGATGAAGGCTGCGCGGATGGCGGCTTCCAGGTCGGCCGGGAAAGGCTGTGCTTCCACCAGGGCACGGATTTCAGCACCCACCTGGGCCAGGGCGCGCACGTCTTCGACGTCCAGCGCCGCCAGCTTGGCGGAAATCTTGTCGGCCAGGCCTTCGTAGGCCAGGAATTCGCGGAAGGCGTGGGCCGTGGTGGCAAAGCCCGTGGGCACGCGCACGCCCTGGGGCAGCTGGGAAATCATTTCGCCGAGCGAGGCGTTCTTGCCGCCTACGACTTCGACGTCGCTCATACGCAGTTGTTCGAAAGGCACGACCAGAGCGGTCGCTTCGAAACGGTTAGACATGGGAAGGCTCCAAAGTTAAAAACCGGTATGTCCCACATGCCTGCCCACCACATCTTGGATGTTCTGGTTGTCGGCGGTCGGCCTGCATGCGAGCGAAATTTGGGAATAATGGGCGCCATTGTAGGCCCGGGGCACGATTTCCGCCGTGACCCCGGGTGTTTGATCTGATTGGATAAGCCTGCCCATGCACACGCGCACCGTATTCGTTATTTCGGATGGCACAGGGATCACTGCCGAGACCTTTGGCACCGCCCTGATGACCCAGTTCGACATCAAGCCCCGCATCGTGCGCATCCCCTTTGTTGACACCGTGGACAAGGCCCACCAGGCGGTGCGCCAGATCAACCACACGGGGGATGTGGAAGGCAAGAAGCCGATCGTGTTCAGCACCCTGGTCAACCAGGAGGTGGTCACCATCATCAACGCCCATTGCAAGGGCCTGCTGATGGACATGTTCGGTACCTTTGTGCAGCCGCTGGAAGACGAGCTGGGCATGAAGAGCCAGCACCGCGTGGGCCGCTTCTCGGACATCAGCCAGAGCAAGGAATACCTGGACCGCATGGAGGCCATCAACTACACGCTGGCCCACGACGACGGCCAGACCAACCACGACCTCAGTGGCGCAGACGTGGTGCTGGTGGGGGTGAGCCGCTCGGGCAAGACCCCGACCAGCCTGTACCTGGCCATGCAGTTCGGCCTGAAGGTGGCCAACTACCCGCTGATCCCCGAGGACTTCGAGCGCAAGAAGCTGCCCCCGGCGCTGGAGCCCATCCGCAAGAAGCTGTTCGGCCTGACGATCGACCCCGTGCGCCTGTCCAGCATCCGCAACGAGCGCCGCCCCAACTCGCGCTACGCCAGCCTGGAGAACTGCCGCCACGAAGTGCACGAGGCCGAGGCCATGATGCGCCGCGCCGGCGTGAGCTGGCTGTCGACCACCACCAAGTCGATCGAGGAAATCTCGACCACCATCCTGCAGGAAGTGCTGCCCCACCGCCTGGGCATGGGACACGGCCACGGCTGAGGCCCGCAGGCGGCGCCCTGCCCGGCCCCGCCGTCTTCACATTCCGCATGAAAACAGCTGCCAGCGCGCATACAGCAATCGCTGGCAGCTATTTTTTTACAAGCAGACCTCGGCCCCAGGACGGGATGCCGGGGCAAACAGGTACTGCAGTGCCCCATCCTGCATGCGCACCGCTTCGCTGTGGATGCCCCAGACCCGGGCCATGCAGTCCGGCGTCAGGATGTCGGACACGGCACCCAGCTCGGCCGCCCGCCCCTGGCCGGGCACCAGCAGCACCTCGTGCGCATAGCGCAGCGCCAGGTTCAGGTCGTGCAGCACCGCCACCACCCCCAGGCCCTGGGTCTGCGCCCGGATGCGCAGCAAGGCCATCACCTGGTGCTGGTGCTGCAGGTCCAGCGCAGCGGTCGGCTCGTCCAGCAGCAGCCACTGGCTGCCCAGGCCGTGGGGTTGCCACAGCTGGGCCAGCACCCGCGCCAGCTGCACGCGCGCACGCTCGCCGCCGGACAAGGTGGTGACTTCGCGCCGTGCCAGGTGGGCCACGCCCATGCTGTCCATGGCGGACTGCACGATCTGCGCCTCCTGGTGCGAAGGCTGCTGGCGGTGGGGGTAGCGCCCCATCTCCACCACTTCCTGCGCGGAAAAGGCAAAGGCCACCTGGGTTTCCTGCGCCATGAAGGCCATGCGCCGCGCCAGCTGGGCCGCCGGCAGCCGGTGCAAGGGCTCCGTCCCCAGGCACACCCGGCCCGCCGCCGGCGGGCGCAAACCTGCCATCACGGCCATCAGGGTGCTTTTGCCGGCCCCATTCGGGCCGACGATGGCCGTCAGCCGCCCTGGTGCCAGCGCGGCCTGCACGGTCGCCAGCAGCGGCCCGTGGGCCGAGGCCCGCACCTGCAGTCCGGCGCACACCAGCGCCTGCGATGCCGCCGGCCCGCTCATACCCGCCCCCGGAACTGGCGCAGCATCCACAGGAACAGCGGCACGCCGATGCAGGCCGTCAGCACGCCCAGCGGCATCTCGGCCGGCTGCACCAGGGTGCGCGCCAGGGCATCGGCCGCCAGCACCAGGGCCGCCCCCAGCAAGGCCGAGCACGGCAGCACCACCCGGTGGTCCGGCCCGGCCAGCAGCCGCACCCCGTGCGGGGCCACCAGGCCGATGAAACCGATCACGCCGGTCGCCGAGGTCACCACACCCACGGCCAGCGCCGCGACCACGATGGCCCAGCGCTTGGTGCGCTCCACCGCCACGCCCATCAGTTGGGCCTGCGCCTCGCCCAGCGCCAGGGCATTGAGCGCCCGGGCCAGCAGCAGCGCTGCCGCCAGGCACACCGCCACGGCACCGCCGACCAGCAGCACCGTGGGCCAGCGCGACTGGCCCAGGCTGCCCATCAGCCACAGCTGCACATTGCGCAACTGCTCATCGTTGGAGACATAGCTCAGCCATCCCAGGCCCGCCCCGGCCAGGGCGTTGATGGCAATCCCGGCCAGCAGCATCAGCGCGATGCGCGTGCTGCCCAGGGTCTGCGCCAGCCCATAGATCAGCCCGGTCACCAGCATGCCGCCCGCAAAGGCGCTGCATGCCAGGGTCCAGCTGCCCAGCTTGAACCCCAGGTCGGGCCACCATTGCGGCCCCAGCACGATGGCCCCGGCCGCAGCCAGGGCCGCGCCGCTGCTCACGCCGATCAGGCCGGGGTCGGCCAGCGGGTTGCGAAACAGGCCCTGCATCAGCGCGCCGGCCACCCCCAGGCCTGCGCCAGCGGCCGCGCCCAGCAGCAAGCGGGGCAGGCGGATGTTCAGGAACACCAGGTGCTCCGGCCCCTGCGCGGCGTGCCCACCCAGGGCATCGCGCAACACCACCAGAATCTGCAGTGGGCTGATGGCATACGCCCCCTGCGCGCCGCCCCACAGCAAGGCCAGCAAGGCCAGCACCACGCCACCGCCCACCGCCAGCGCGGGCGGCAGGCGCCCGGCCACGCCCGCATGCGGCCTCATGCCGTCACCTGCAGCATCTGGCGGTGCAGGGCCTGCACGGCCGAAGGCAGGCGCGGACCGAAGCCCAGCAGATGGCTGGCCTCCATCGTCACCAGGGCCTTGTGGGCAAACGCCGGGGTCAGGGCCAGCTCCGGCCGCTGCCAGAACACCACCACCCCGCCCAGGGCTTCAATCCCCTGGGTGCTGTTGATGATCACCTGCGGCGCCGCTGCGGCCATGGCCTCGGCCGTCAGGGGCCGGTAGCCGGCGAATGCCGTCACCACGTTGTCGGCGCCGGCCAGTGTCAGCAGGGCATGGGCGGCGGTGTCCGTGCCCGCCACCATGGGCGATCCATTGTGCGAAAGGATGAACAGGGCGCGCGGACGCCGCGTGGCCTGGGCCACCTGCCGGCTCACCTGGGCCCATTCCTGCTGCAGGCGCTGGGCCAGTTGCGCAGCCTGGGCCTCGCGCCCGGTCACCCGGCCAACAGTCTCGACCTTGCGCAGCACTTCCTCGAAGCTGTGCTGCGCAGGCACCAGTTCCACCCGCACCCCGGCCGCGCGCACCTGCTCCAGCACCACGGCCGGCCCGGCATCGGCCGCGCCCACCAGGGCGTCCGGCTGCAGGGACAGCAGCCCCTCGGCGGACAGCTGGCGCAAATACCCCACCTTGGGCGTGCGGGTGGCGGCCTCGGGGTACAGGCTGGTGGTGTCCGTGGCCACCAGCAGCGATTGCGCCCCCAGGGCGTAGACCACTTCGGTCAGAGCGCCGCCCACGCTGATCAGACGGCGCACGGGCCGGCCACGCTGCTGCGCCCACGCCGGCCAGGCCGCCGCCATGCCCGAGGCGGCCAGGGCCGCCAGCCACTGGCGGCGCGGCCAGGTCTGCGGTGCGAACTGTGGGTGCATTTCCCGTCTCCCCTCAGGCACGTGGCAGGCTTTCGGCCAGATCACGCCAGGCGGGCAGCTCCAGCTCACCCGGCTTGCGCACCCCGAAGAACATGGCCACCACATCGCCGGACGCATCAAACAGTTCCACCGAGGTCACCACGCCGTCGCTGGTGGGCTTGCGCACCAGCCAGGCCGCCGTGATCAGGTCGCGGCGCAGGTGCAGGTTGAAGCCAGTGTCCAGCACATTGATCCAGTCCGCGCCACCGGGCGTCTGCATGGGCTTGATGTGGTGCACGGTCCCGGAGTGGATCTGGATGCAGCCCTTGCTGCCGACGAACACCATGATGGGCACGGCCGCCGCCGCGGCCTGCTGCAGCAGCGGGGTCTCGGCCCCCAGGTGCAGCGGTTCGCAGAACTCCCCCCGGGTCAGGCGAAAGCTCTGCTGGCGCTCGCACTCAAAGTGGCGCAGCATGCCGAAGAACTCGTGCGTGTCCTGCATGTTCGCCCAGGCCTGGCGCAGGCCTGCGGCGTCGATGCTGGCATCGTCCTTGACCACGGCCCGCGGCTTGGCCGGCACGAAGCCATAGTCCTGCTGTGCATCGGCAAAGCGCTGCACCACGGCCTCCCAGGCCTGCAGGTCGGTGCTGGGGCGCACATAGATCTTGTGCACCGCTACGCCATGCTGGTTGAAGAACTGCAGGCTGCGCTGCGCTGCCCCGCCCTGGCCCGGCTCGGTCACGGCGAAACCGGCATGCCACTGGAAGAAGAAGATGCGCAGATCGATGTCGTCGTTGTTGCACAGGGCCACCTGCCCCTCGCGGCTGAAGCCCTGGTAGATGCCATCCTTTTCGTGGACGACGGACTCGTTGCGCGTCAAGGCCATCAGTGTGCCGCAAGGCGCCAGCGCCGACAGGATTTCGAACCACTGCGGCGCCAGCGCCAGCGCCTTGAGGGGCTGCGCATGCGCCCCCACGTGGGCGGCGACCACCGCCCCCTCACTCAGGCCCACGGATTGGGCGGCGTCCTTGGCGCGCAGCCCCTGGGCGCGCGCCTGGGCAAAGGCCTGGCGTATCGCGGCGTGATCGGCCAACGGTTGTTCCACTACGGCGTTCATGGTGTTGCTCCTGGTTGGGAAAAAACGGGCGCCATGCCGACCGTGCGGTATGGCGAGGGGGCTGGCCGAACCGGCCTTAGAAGTCGGCGACCAGCGAGACGCGCAGGTTGCGCCCCGGGTTGCTGTAGGCGTCGATGGCGGCACGCTCGGTGGCCGTCGTCACGCCGCGCACATCGGACCAGTTCCAGTACTTCTTGTCGGTGAGGTTGAACAGGCCCAGGTTCAGGCGCACGCCCTTGCGCAGCTCCACCTGGCCGCTCAGGTCCAGCACCGTGGACGCAGGGCTCAGGAACAGGGCCGTGCTGCTGGACGGCACATCGCGCGGCTTCTTGGCCGCGGTGTAGGTGGCCGCCAGCTCCCAGTTCCAGCGCGCCGCCTTCTGGCCCAGGCCCAGCTTCAACTGGTGGGGCGAGATGCTTTCCAGGCCCTGGCCGTCCTCGCCCGTGCCCTTGGTGTAGCCATAGCCACCGCGCAAATGCCAGGCCCCGCCCCAGGCCTGGCCCAGCTCCGCCTTGGCCTTCAGCTCCACGCCCTTGATCGTGGCCTGCGCCTGGTTGCGCGACTGCTGCAGGCTGATCACCGGGGAGGTGCCCACCGAGCCGGCGTTGGCATAGCGTTCGATGAAGTTGCGGTAGCGCCCGTAGAACGCCGCGGCCTCCCACTGGAAGGCGCCCTCGGTCTGGCGCAGGCCCAGGTCGAAGTTGTTGCTGGTTTCCGCCTGGAGGTTGGGATTCGGCAGGATGTAGTAGCCATAGAACGGCGTCACATTGCCAAAGAAGTTGTTCAGCTCGCCCGCCGTGGGTGCACGGAAGCCGCGCGCATAGTTGGCATACAGCTGCAGGCCCCCGGCCAGGTTCCACTGCGTGCCCAGCTGCGGCAGCCAGGCATCGAAGCGCTTGGACACCGGCGTGGCCCCCGAGGCCCCCATGTGGATGCTGCCGGCGTCGGCGTCGATATCGACCGATTCGTAGCGCAGGCCTGGCTTGACCAGGAAGGCGCCCAGCTCGATGTTGTCCTGCACGAAGGCGCCCCAGCGCGTAGT
This sequence comes from Comamonas sp. CAH-2, assembly GCF_009668305.1. Lineage (NCBI taxonomy): Bacteria > Pseudomonadati > Pseudomonadota > Betaproteobacteria > Burkholderiales > Comamonadaceae > Comamonas > Comamonas sp. CAH-2. The sequence goes on along the minus strand of NZ_VSWF01000020.1, from coordinate 20,681 downwards.
GCGGGTGTCCGGCCCCTTGGGCACCGAGGTGGTCACACCGTTGTCGGTGGACAGGCTGTCGAAATCGTTGTCCAGGCGGCTCAGGTCCAGCCCATAGTGCAGCGCATGCGCCCCCCACTGCTTGCGCGCCTGCACGCCGGCCTGCAGCATGCGTTCGTCGTAATGGTGGTCGCGCACACGCATGCCATTCGCCGTGCTGGTGTCCAGCCGTAGCTGCTGGCGGTTGCTGCTGTCCTGCCAGGCCAGGTAGCTGCTCAGCAGGTCGGCGGCCGCGCTGTGCACCCGGAAGTCCGACTTCAGCGACACCCGGCTGCGCGTGCTGTCGTTGTCGTCAATGTGGCTGCGGGTGGTGCCGTTGGCGAAGTCGTGCAGGTTGTTGACATGCACGTCCTGGCGGCGGTGTTCGGCCGTGAAGACATGGGTCTGGTTGGCATCGGGCTGGAAGACCAGCTTGGCCAGCACCGACTGGCGGCGGTTGTCTTCCGGATTGGGCTGGGTGCGCTGCAGGCCCGTGCCACCCACGGTGCCCATGTTGTCGATCTCGTCGCTCCACTCACCGTTGACGGACAGCAGCCACTGCCATTGCGCCGAGGCCTTGCCCGCCAGCGCGGCGCCAGCGGTCAGGCCCTGGTTTTCGCTGCGCCAGCCCAGCAGGGCCCGTCCGCCCAGCGTCTTGCCGTCCTTGAGCAGGTCGGCCGGCAGCAGGGTGCGCATATGGACCACCCCGGCAATCCCGCCGGCCGGCAGGCTGACCGGCGACACGCCCTTGTGCACCTCGATGGCCGACAGGGTCAGCGGGTCGACATGGTCGCGGCCGAAGCTGTGGCTGTTCATGAAACTGTCGGCCTCGGGCTGGGCAATGCCGTCGATCAGCATCTGCACCCGGTTGCCACCCAGGCCGCGGATTTCAAACCCGGTATTGCCCTCGCGCCCGGTGGTGCCCGAGATGCCGGTGCCGCGCTTGGGCTGGCGTGGCACCTCCACGTTCACCATGTCCCGGGTCGCATCGCGGATGTCCAGCACCTGCTGGCGCTCCAGATCGGCCTGGTTCAGGGACTCCACCCCATAGGTGGTGGACAGCTCCGAGGCTTGCTCGGTCACCACCGTCGTCGGCAACTGCGGCTCGGCCGCTTGCGCTGCTGCACACACCCCAGCCCACATGGCCGCGCACGCCACTGGGCGCAGGCCTCCCCACAACTGTGTCATAGCTCGTTCTCTCTTCCTTCATTTGGTGATATCCAAACGCTGGCGAACCTAGGAAGAACGAAAACGACCTGGGGGTGGCTGGCTGTGCGCGCATTATATGCGAATAATTCTCATTAATTGACACAAGACAACCGTTGGTCCCTTGGACTGGATTAAAGATTAAGGCCTGCCCGACCAGCGCCGCTGCGACCAGACACACCACACCAGCCCCAGCGTGGCCAGCGCACCGCCGACCCAGCCGATGTGCTGCATGCCGGCATGCAGGCTCACCTGGCTGCCCAGCAGCGCCCCGGCGCCGATGCCGATGTTGAAGATGCCCGAGAACAGCGACATGCCCACGTCCGTGGCATCGTGGGCCAGGCTCAGCACCTTGGCCTGCATGGCCAGGGCCATGCACATCATGGCAATGCCCCAGACCACGCAGACCGCGTACAGCAGCGGCACCTGGGCGCTGGCAGGGCCCAGCAGGCACAGGCTGAGTGCCATGCCGGCAATCGCCAGCGGCAGGAAGCTGCGCGCCAAGCGCAGGCCGTAGGCACTGAACAGCAGGCTGCCGACAATCCCCATGCCGCCAAACAGCAGCAGCACCACCGTGGTCACATGCGCGTCCAGGCCTGCCACGACCTGCACAAAAGGCTCGATGTAGCTGTAGACCGTGAACTGCGCCGTCACCACACACACCAGCAGCAGGTACAGGGCCATCAGCGCAGGGCGGCGCAGCAGCACCGGGATGCTGGAGGCCGAGCCGGCGTTCTCGCTGGGCAGCTGCGGCAGGTTGCGCGCCAGCGCCAGCATGACGACCACCGCCAGGGCGCCAATCGCCCAGAACGTGGTGCGCCAGCCCAGCCAGTCCCCCACCACGCGCCCCAGCGGAATGCCCATGACCATGGCCAGCGTGGTGCCCGTAGCCAGCAGGCCCAGGGCCTGGGCCTTTTTGCCCGGCGGGGCCACGCGCACCGCCAGGGCCGCCGTGATCGACCAGAACACCGCGTGCGAGAAGGCCACGCCCGCGCGGCTGAGCACCAGCATGGCAAAGCTGTTCGCCAGCCCCGACACCACATGGCTGGCGATGAACACGGCGAACACCCCCATCAGCAGCTTGCGCCGCTCCATGTGCCGCGTCAGCAGCATGCAGGGCAGCGAGGCCAGGGCCACGATCCAGGCATAGATGGTCAGCATCAGGCCCACGTGCTCGGCCGGCATGCCGAAGCTGGCGCCAATGTCGCCGAGCATGCCGACCGGCACAAACTCGCTGGTGTTGAAAATGAAGGCGCCCAAGGCCAGCGCGCACACGCTCAGCCAGGCGCGCAGGTTGGAAACGGGGGAAACAGGGGAAGACATGCGCAGGACAGAAATGAAAATGCACCCCGCAGGGTGCTTGATGGTCAACACGCGGCGGCCTTGTGCACAAGGCCGCCCGGTCCCGCAGTCTAGCCCTTGTGCCGGGCGCCGGGGGCGCCGGCCTGCGCACCCATGTTCAGCCCCAGGCCATTTCCCCCAGAGCCACCTTGGCGCCGATTTCCAGCGAGACCTTGCCCTGCAGCTGCGGGTAGCGCTGCAGCATGTGGGCGATCAACTGGGCACTGCCGGAGGACTGGGCCAGCGCTTCTTCGAACGCCTGCAGATAGTCCCGCGTGAAGCGCAGGGCCCCTGCATCCAGCACGCCCTGGGGCCCCATGTGGCCGGGCACCACCCGTTGCGGCTGGCGCGCCAGCATGGCGTCCAGGTTGTCACGCCAGGCCCGGCGTGCCGCAGCGCTGGGGGTGTCGGCCGTCCAGACATGCAGGTCCGAAAACACCAGCACCCCACCCACGATGGCCTGCAGCGACGGCACCCACAGGTAGCGCCGGTTGGCCAGGCCTTGTGCGGCCACGATCTCGATGCGCTGGCCTTCCAGCATCAGCACCGGCGCATCCATCGGCTGGGCGAAGACCACATCGGCGCGGGTCTGCGGGCCGTTGTCCTTGAGCTGCGGCCCCCAGACGGCCAGTTTCTTGTCCACATTCGCCGCAATCGCCGCGATGGTCTCGGAGGCCGCCAGAATCCGCGCCTGGGGAAAGGCGTCGCGGATGGGGGCCAGGCCAAAGTAATAGTCGGGATCGCTCTGGCTGATGTAGATGGCCTGGAGCGTCTTGCCCGTCGCCGCAATAGCCTGGGCCACGGCCCGGCCATCGGACAGGGTGAAGCCACCGTCCACCAAGATGGCGTCCCGGGCCCCGCTGAGCAGCACGGGCGCCCGCGAGAAGCCGTGTTCATCGGCGGGGAAGTGGGTCCACTGCAGGGCAGCCGGCTGGGCCGCCTGCACCGCCAGCGACGGGGCCGCCAAGCCCACAGCGGTCATTTGCAGGAAATGGCGACGTTGCAACATGGAGAGATTCATGGGTTCAAACAGGGGGCGCGCACCCGCGCACGGCCACAGGGTGCGGGCCGCTGCGGTGCGCCAAACACAGGGACCGGCCCGCGCGGTGGCCGGCAGCGATCAATAGGCCACGGTGAAGCGCTGGCGCACATGCGCCTGCTGCTCCAGCGCATCCACCAGGGCCACGGCCAGGTCGGCGGCCGAGATGTCGCCCGGTGTGCCATCGGCCTGCATCAGCGGGGCATCCTGGCCGGTGCGGTACTGGCCGGTGCGACCCTGGGACTGGGCGGCCGAGCCGCCATGGAAGCCGATGGGGGGACTCAGGAAGCTCCAGTCCAGGCCGGTGTCCTGGGTCTGCAGCAGGGTCAGCACATCGCGGGCCGCGGTGGCACCGGCCTTGATGGGTGCGGGGAATTCCGGCGTATCCACCAGTTGCACGCCAGGCGCCACAAACAGGCTGCCCGCGCCGCCCACGACCAGAAAGCGCGACACGCCCGCGTCCTTGACGCCCTGCAGCGTGGCACGGCTGGCGCGCATGAAATCCTCGTAGATGTTCGGGTTGGTCCAGCCCGCGTTGTAGGCGCTGAGCACGGCCTGCGTGCCACGCACGGCCTCGCGCACGGCGGCGGCGTCCAGCACATCGGCCTGCACCACCTTCAGGTGCGGGCGCGGTGCCAGCTTGGCGGTGTCACGCACCAGGGCCACCACGTCGTGGCCGCGCTGCAGCAATTCTTCCAGCAGGGCCGAGCCCACGAAACCGGTGGCACCAATCAGAGCAACTTGCATGTGCTATCTCCTAGCAATTGAACAATGGCTAAAGCTTAAAGGCCTGAAACCGGCAAAAACCACGCAGATTGCACCAACACTTTGAAGCACAGCTTCACAATAGCGGCATGGAAGACCTCAAACGCATGGCCGTGTTCGCCGCCGTGGTGCAGGCGGGCAGCATGACGGCCGCCGCCCGGCAGCTGGGCATGACGCCCTCGGCCGTGAGCCAGCACATCCGCCAGCTCGAGCGCCAGGCCGGCGTCACCTTGCTGCACCGCTCCACCCGCCAGATCGCCCTGAGCGATGCCGGCCAGCGCTTTTACGTGCAGTGCGCCACCCTGGCCGATGCCGCGCAGCGCGCCCGGGCCGAGCTGGTGGCCGAACGCCAGCAGCCCAGCGGCGAGCTGCGCCTGTCCGCCCCGGTCGGCTTTGCCCGGCATGCGGCCCCGGCCCTGGGCGCCTGGCTGGCGCGCTTTCCGCAGCTGCGCCTGGGCCTGCTGCTGGACGATGCCACCATCGACCTGATCCAGGCGCGGGTGGACGTGGCCCTGCGCTTTGGCCACCTGCCCGATTCGAGCTGGGTGGCGCGCAAACTGGCCAGCACCCCCAACTGGCTGTGCGCCGCGCCGCGCTGGGTGGCCGCGCAGCCACAGCCGCTGCAGCACCCGGAACAGCTGAGCAGCGCGCACTGGCTGGCCCTGCACCGCTCCGGCGATGCCCTGCGCACCCTGCAGTGGCGCCACCGCGGCACGCAGGCGCTGTACAGCCTGCAGCTGCTGCCGCACCTGCACAGCAACCACCAGATGGCCGTGCAGGAGCTGTGCGAGGCCGGCCTGGGCGTGGCCCTGCTGTCCGCCATTGACGTGGCCGACCGCGTGCGCGACGGCCACCTGGTGCGCCTGCTGCCCGACTGGGAGATGGGCATGCTCGACATCTGGGCCGTGACGCCGCAGCGCGATGCCCAACCCGCCAAGGTGCGCCAGGCGATTGCCGAGCTGCAGGCCTACTTTGCGCAGCTGAACGGCACGCTGCGCTGAGCCTGCACCGCTGCGCACCAAAACAAACAGCACCGTGGCCGGTGCTGTGGGTGGTTAGAAAAAATTGATAGCAGGTAGCACTTGAACCGCGCGCACTTCAAAGACTTAACCCATTGAAATGCTTGCAGAACAAGCGCCAGCCGCTCTTGTTTTTGCAGTCTCTCAGTTCGCGACCTTCTCGCCGCGCTCGTACACGGCCGAGGCGCGGCCGACGATCAGCGAGTCCAGCTTGCCGACCTTGTCCAGGTCGCGGTTCTTGTAGGGCAGCTTGTGCAGCACATAGCGCATGGCATTCAGGCGCGCGCGCTTCTTGCAGTCGCTCTTGATCACCGTCCAGGGCGCATCGGCGGTGTCGGTTTCGAAGAACATCGCCTCCTTGGCGCGCGTGTAGTCGTCCCACTTGTCCAGCGAGGCCTGGTCGATGGGGCTGAGCTTCCACTGCTTGAGCGGGTGCGTCTCGCGCTCCTTGAAGCGGCGACGCTGCTCCTTGCGGCTGACACTGAACCAGAACTTGATCACATGCACGCCGCTGTTGACCAGCATGCGCTCGAACTGCGGCGCATCCTGCATAAACTGGCGGTACTGCGCGTCCGTGCAAAAGCCCATCACGCGCTCCACGCCGGCGCGGTTGTACCAACTGCGGTCCAGCAGCACGATCTCGCCCGCCGTGGGCAGGTGCTGCACGTAGCGCTGGAAGTACCACTGGCCCTGCTCGGTCGGCGAAGGCTTTTCCAGCGCCACCACGCGCGCACCGCGGGGGTTCAGGTGCTCCATGAAGCGCTTGATGCTGCCGCCCTTGCCGGCCGCGTCGCGCCCTTCGAAGACGATGACCACGCGCTGGCCGGTCTCCTTGACCCAGGCCTGCAGCTTCAGCAGCTCCACCTGCAGGCGGAATTTTTCCTTTTCATAGACCGAGCGGCGCAGCAGGTTGGCATACGGATAGCCGCCCTCCTTCCAGTCCTTGGCCAGCTCCTCGTCCGGGTTGGGGCGCGGCTCCTTCTTGCCGGTGCCGTCCAGCTTGTTCAAGGCCTTGCGCAGCGCCTTCTGGTCGTCGGGATCGGAGCCTTCCAGCAGCGCGCGCAGCGCCTTGGCGCGCTCCTTGTCGGTGCCCGGCGCGTCCAGCACGCTCAGCACCGCAGCCACCCGGCGCTTTTGCGCCGCCTGCGTGGCCTGGCCGGCCACGAACTGCTCGATCGACTTGGCATCCTGGCCCACCGCCACATCGCCGGCGGCGGCTTTGCGCTTGCCGTGCTCGGCCGGGGGCGCCTCGGATTGGGAATTGCTGGGGGTGGGCTTGTCGGCCATACGCGAAAACTCCTGCCCCTGCACGGCCGCGCGCCGTGCAGAGATTCATAAACAACATCACATCCAGCGCTTGACGATACCATTGACCGACACCCCTGCAAGGCATCGCACTGACAGCAGATGCCGTGCTTCTCTGTTGCCCTCGCCGGGTTTCCAGGTGAAAGTTCGATCTATGTCAATGTGCCCACCTGCCGCTTCGCTGTTCCGCCGCCCTGGCGTGGCACTGCTGTGCGCCCTGGCGGGCGCCTGGATCGCCGGGCCCGCCCAGGCCCAGGTGTTCCGCTGCACCGATGCCCAGGGGCGCATCACCTACACCGGCACCCCCTGTGCGCCCAGCCAGAGCGGCAAGGAGGTGCTGCCCGCCCCGACCCCGGAAGAGCGCGCCCAGCAGGAAGCCCAGTACCAGCAGGCCCTGGAACGCCGCCGCGCCGAGCAGGCGCTGCAGGCCGAGCGCGAAGCCGCCCAGGCCCAAAGCGACGCCGCCCGCGCGGCCGAGCAGGCGGCCCAGCGCCCCCAGCCGCCGGTCATCGTGCAGGTGCCGCCCAGCAGTCCGCCGGTGGTGGTGCCCAGCTATGGGCCGTTCTACCCGCCGCGGCCACCGCATGGGCGGCCTCCGCCACCCCCACGGCCGCAGCCGCCCGACACCAAGGCCGACGGCTACAACTGCAATGTGTTCCGTTGCTACGACGGCAAGGGCAACACCTACCCCCGCCCCTGACCAGCCGCCAGCCCCTCGGCCACCGTGGGCCAGGCCAGGCGCACACGCAGCTCCCGCAGCATGCGCGTGTTGCGCAGCCGGCGTGATTCGCTCATGAAGCTCAGCATCATCGGCGGCAGCACCTGCTGTGCCTCCTGGCGCGACAGGCGCACAGGCTGCGGCAGACCGTAGATCTGTGCCGCCAGGTCAAAGTAGTCGCCCATGCGCAACTCGGTGTGGTCGCAGACGTTGTAGACGCGCTGGGGCCGGCCGCGCCACAGGGTAGCGCGCAGGGCCTGCGCCAGATCGTCGGCGTGGATGTGGTTGGTGAACACATCGTCCGCCGGGCGCAGCACCGGCAGCCCCTTGCGCAGGCGGCCCTGCGGCGTGCCGCCCTCGCGGTCCGGCGCGTAGATGCCAGGAATGCGCAGCACATTCACCCGCGCACCGCTGCGCCGCCCCCAGGCACGCAGTTGCTGCTCGGCATCCACACGGCGGCCCGCGCGTTCGGTGCCCGGCTGCAGCGCCCGGGTTTCATCCACCCAGGCCCCGCCGCAATCGCCATAGACCCCGGTGGTCGAGCCGTAGACCAGGACCTGCGGTGCCGGGCCCAGCGCCCGCAGCAGGCGGGCCGTGCGCACGTCGTGCGCGCCCTGGCTGGCCGGGGGCGCCAGGTGAATCACACGCTGCGCCACGCCGCGCAGGCGGCGCAGGCTGCGCGCATCATCCAGATTGCCCAGCAACGGCGTGATGCCCAGGGCCTGCAGGGCCGGCCGTTTGTCGGGCGACGACGTCAGCGCCAGCACCCGCGGCCCGTGCCGGCCGGTGTGCCCGGCCTGGGCCTGCCACTGGCGTGCCACGCGCTGGCCGACATCACCGCAGCCGACAATCAGCACGCGCGTGCGGCGAAAACGGGCAGGCAGTGCGCGCGGAGGAAATTGGTTTGGAGGCAAAATCGGGCATCCCCATAGATAAGCCATGCAGGGGCCGCAACCATTGCGGCCCCTTGCATTTGTAACGTCTGTCGTAGGCCAGCCCCCTGCAACGCAGGTGCTGGCGGAGCAACCACCAAGGATAGCCAGAAGATGACTGCCCCCGCCTTCCAGATCACCGTGCAACCCAGCGGCCGCGCATTTGCAGCCACCGACAGCGAGACCATTTTGGCTGCCGCCATCAGTGCCGGCGTGGGCCTGCCCTATGGTTGCAAGGATGGTGCCTGCGGTTCGTGCAAGTGCAAGAAGCTCAGCGGCGAGGTCACGCACGACAGCCACTCCGACAAGGCGCTGTCCGCCCAGGAACTGGCCGATGGCTATGTGCTGACCTGCCGCGCCACAGCGCACAGCGACGTGGTGCTGGAGTCGCGCCAGGTGACGGATGTCAACGCCCCGCCCATCAAGAAGATGCCCGTGCGCGTGAGCGCGCTGGACAAGCTGTCGCACGACGTCATGCGCGTGCAGCTGCAACTGCCCGCCAACACCGTGTTCAAGTACTTGGCCGGCCAGTACCTGGAGTTCATCTTGCGCGATGGCTCGCGCCGTGCCTACTCCATGGCCACCGCCCCCCACGTGCAGGCCACCACGCCCGGCGTGGAACTGCACATCCGCCACATGCTGGGCGGCCTGTTCACCGACCATGTGTTCGGCGGCATGAAGGAAAAGGAAATCCTGCGGGTTGAAGGCCCGTTCGGCAGCTTCTTCCTGCGCGAAGACTCCGACAAGCCCCTGGTGTTCCTGGCTTCCGGCACCGGCTTTGCGCCCATCAAGGGACTGCTGGAGCACATGCAGCACCAGGGCATCACCCGCCCCGTCAGCCTGTACTGGGGTGGCCGCCGCCCCGAGGACCTGTACATGCACAGCTGGCTGCTGGCCCTGCAGGCCAGCATGCCCCATCTGCGCTATGTGCCCGTGGTGTCCGACGCACTGCCCGAAGACCAATGGACTGGCCGCACCGGCTATGTACACCAGGCCGTGCTGGATGACTTTGCCGACCTCTCCGGGCACGAGGTCTATGCCTGCGGCGCCCCCGTGGTGGTGGATGCGGCGCGCACCAGCTACATCGGCCAGCGCGCCCTGCCCGAAGAGGCCTTCTTCGCCGACGCCTTCACCAGCGCCGCCGACCACTGATCCGGGGCCACCGCGCTACACCAAGGCCGCCCGTGGCGGCCTTTTTGCTGCACCTTACGATTACTTACAAAACCCCGTACTGGACAACGCAGGGCCTTGGTAGTAGCGCGCACCAAAAGTGCGCAGACCGTCGCATCACGCACAAAACGCGCGACTTCCTCGAATCGCTTGCAACAAAAAGCCAAAACCCGTTGCGCGCCATCACTGGACGACATGAATCCTGCACAATGTCCGACATGAACCGTCGAAACATCCTGCTGTCCTCCGTGGCCCTTGCCGCAGCAATGGCCTCTCCTTTGACCCAAGCAACTGAGCAGCCCATCCGCCTGATCGTGCCTTATGCGCCTGGCGGTCCGCTGGATGTCACCTCGCGGGCCCTGGCCGAACGCGTGCGCGACAGCCTGGGCACCGTGATCGTGGAAAACAAGCCCGGCGCCGGCGGCAACATCGGCGTGGACGCCATTGCCAAGGCCGCCCCCGATGGCAAGACCATCGGTCTGGCTGCCACCGCCACCCACGGCGTGAACCCCTGGCTGTACAAAAAGCTGCCCTTCGACGCCGCCAAGGACTTTGCCCCCATCACCCAGATGGTGCGCGTGCCCAATGTGCTGGTGATGAACGCCGAACGCGCCAAGGAACTGAACATCAACTCCGTCGCCGAACTGGTCGCCTACGCCAAGTCGCACCCTGGCAAGCTCAGCTACGGCAGCGGCGGCAATGGCAGCTCGGGCCACCTGGCCGGTGAAATGTTCAAGCAGGGCCTGGGCTTTACCGCCGTGCACATTCCCTACCGTGGCGCCAACCCCGCGCAGCTGGCCCTGCTGGCGCGCGAGGTGGACTTCAACATCGACAACCTGGCTGCGGCCTCGGCCAACATCAAGTCCGGCAAGCTCAAGGCCCTGGCCGTGACCACCGCCGCCGAAAGCCCGCTGCTGCCCGGCGTGCCCGCGCTGTCCAAGAGCATCCCCGGCTTCGCCATCGACACCTGGTGGGGCCTGGTGGCACCGGCCGGCACCCCGGCCGACGTGATCGACAAGCTGAACAAGGCCTTCACCGAAGCCCTGAAGGACCCCGAAACCCAGAAGCGCTTCGCCACCCTGATGGCCGAGCCCGTGCCCACCACGGCCAAGCAGTTCGGTGACTTCATGGCCGCCGAGCGCGCCAAGTACGAACCCGTGGTCAAGGCCTCCGGCGCCAGCGTCGACTGACACCGTCGCCCGCACAGCGGACCAAGGCACCTGCGGGTGCCTTTTTTTGCACCCGGTATTGGGCCAGGCCAGCCGCCCCCAGGCACCATCTATCCCATTCAGCGCACGGCCGTGCGCAAACACAAGCACAAGCGCTAGCTGCGTGCACAGGGTCGCGCCAAACCCCAGTACACCGGCAGCCAGTACTTACCCGCAGTCGCCACCGGCCTTGCATGCCTGGGGTACAACCGACACACGGGCGAGGCCGCAGCACCGCCGCCACGCCCCAGGAGGAGAGGACCATGCCCAAAATACGCCACAGCTACCAACTGCACATCCAGCTGTGCGACATCAAACCCGCCATCTGGCGCCGCTTGGTGGTCAGCGACTGCACCAACCTGGCGCAACTGCACCGGCTGATCCAGGCCGCCATGGGCTGGAGCCCGCGCCACGATTACCTGTTCGAGATCGCCGACCAGCGCTACGGCCAGCCCAACCCCGACTGGCCCGAAGACCCGACCATGGACGCCCGCCGCTACAGCCTGGGCCAGCTGCTGCAAGGCCAGGCCTTGCCCATGCGCTACGTCTACAACCTGGCAGACGAATGGCTGCACCGCATCAAGCTGGAAGCCTGCACCCCGCTGTCCGGCCCCGAAGCGCTGGGCAACCTGCCCCTGTGCCTGGACGGTCGCAACACCTGCCAGCCCGACAGCGGCAGCGATGGCGCCGATGCCCCGCCCTTCGACCTCGCCTCCACCCAGGCGCGCATCCAGGCCCTGGCCCGCGCCCGCACCACCCCGGAAGCCCGTGCAGAAACAGCATTCGCATAAAGGCTATTAAAAAGATGAGCGTTTAGCGCATTCAAAACCTTGGTTTCACTGACGAAATGCTGCCAAACCTTGAATGGGTAAGCGCAGCACGCTCACTTATCAATACCCCACACCGGCGATTCGACACCCTGGGGTCGGCATTTATTGATCCGCGTCATGTCCCGGGGTAAAAATCGACCCGATCTAAGTCTGCAGGCGGCTATTTCACCCAAACCTGTAAATTCAGCATCAAAATAAGTGTTGACTGGACAGCTGGAGCCCTGGCTTCACGTCTGCCGAGCACCTCTCACTTCACTGATTGATTCGGAAGGATTCGCGCTATGAAAAAGACTCTGATGACGCTGGCCCTGCTGGCCGCTGGTGGCATTGCTGCACCTGCCATGGCTGCCGACTGCGCCGTGACCGTCGAAGGTAACGACCAAATGCAATTCAATGTGAAGAACATTGAAGTGCCCAAGTCCTGCAAGAGCTACACCGTGACCCTGAAGCACGTGGGCAAGATGCCCAAGTCCTCCATGGGCCACAACATGGTACTGACCACCACCGCCGACGCCACCGCCACGGCCGCCGACGGCATGAAGGCCGGCGCTGCAGCCGACTACGTGAAGGCCGGTGACACCCGCGTGATCGCCCACACCAAGGTGATCGGCGGCGGCGAGACCACCAGCATGACCATCGACGTGGCCAAGCTGAAGGCCGGTACCGATTACACCTACTTCTGCTCCTTCCCCGGTCACTCCTTCATCATGAAGGGTGTCCTGAAGCTGGGCGCCTAAGCGTCCGCCGCTTCCTAGCCCAGGCCACCAGCCTGGGCCGCCCCACAGCCCCGTGCGCTTGCGCCGGGGCTGTGTGCTTTGTGGACCTAGCAATTTCACTCCAACCAGGCTGCAGCGCGCATTCAGTGGACGCACAATGCACTCTTTTTAATAGCATCTGATTGCCTCCATGTCCACGCAAAGCTTTGAACTGGCGTTCTTCACCATCGGCGAACTCGAGGGCCTCAGCGGTGACGCCACCACCCGCACCGCCCACATCGACATCCCTGCCGACTGCCTGCCCGTGGCTGCCACGCTGCAATCCGCCCGCCAGTGGCTGGCCGGGCAGCATGCCCAGGTCGACATGGAATGCGCCGCCGACCTGCCGCTGCGCGGCCACTTCACATTCCAAAGTGCCCAGGGCCACCAGGGCTTCCACGTCGACAGCGCACAGCTGGTGGCCATCGACGAAGGCTTCGTCGTGCGCGCCAGCCTGGACAACGGTGTCTGCGTGGAAAGCGATGTGCTGGCCCTCAGCCTCTAAGACCCGCATCCGTCCCTGACACGGCCCGTGCCTTGCACGGGCTTTTTTGTGCGGCTGTCATGCCTGCACGGCCAAGCGCCCTGGCCTAACACTGACAGCGTGATGGTCTCTTGCCCGGCTTGCATTTCTGGCAGCCGCCGCCAAGATGGCAGGCATGTACCCCGGAGAACGCTTCAACGCCTGGTCCCACCTGGTCGGCGCCGTGTTTGCGCTGACGGGGGCGACGTGGCTGATCGTCACCGCCAGCCTGCGTGCCGACGCCCAGGCCATCACCAGCGTGGCCATCTACGGCACGGCCATGGTGCTGCTGTATGCCATCTCCACCGTCTACCACAGCGTGCGCGGGCGGGCCAAGCGCATCCTGCGCAAGTGCGACCACCTGAGCATCTACCTGATGATTGCCGGCAGCTACACGCCGTTTTGCCTCATCAGCCTGCGCGGGGCCTGGGGCTGGAGCCTGTTTGGCGTGGTCTGGGGCCTGGCCGTGCTGGGCATGCTGCAGGAAATCAAGCCCCGCAACGCGGCACGCGTGCGCTCCCTGGTGATCTATGCAGTGATGGGCTGGGTCGCCCTGGTGGCCACCGGCCCGCTGCTGCAGGCGCTGGGCCCTGCGGGCTTTGCCTGGCTGGCCGCTGGCGGGGCGCTGTACAGCGTCGGCGTGGTGTTCTTCGTGCTGGATGGGCGCGTGCGCCATTTCCATGGCATCTGGCACCTGTTCGTGATTGCCGGCAGCCTAGCCCACTACGTCGCGGTGCTGGGCTACGTCGTGCCATGACGCCCCAAGCCTGCGGCTGAGGTCGCAGCGCAGGCGGCGGTTGGTTCCTCAGGGGTTTTCGTCGAACAACAGGTTCTGCTGCCGGTGCAGATCGCCCGGCCCGGCCTGCGGGGAGCTGTCCGCCTCGGGCAGCAGCGGGAAAGCCAGCACCTCGTCCCACAGCACATGTGGCAGTGGCTCCCAGTGCGCCACCAGCACCCAGCGCGGCGGCTGTGCCGGATCGGCCAGGCGGTCTTCCAGCGCGTCCAGGGCCTGGCACAGGTAGTGGATGCCGTCGCTGTCCAGACCAGCGATCGGCTCTTCGATCAGGGTCAGGCGCGCGCCCGAACACAGGGCCGCCACCAGCCCCAGCTTGCGCAGGCTGCCGGTCGACAGGTGCCACAGCGGTTTGGACAGGTGGGCTTGCAGGGCAAAGCCTTCGCAATGCTGGCGGCAGTCCGCATCACTCCAGTTAGGCCAGTGGCTGGCCAGGGTCTGCAGCCATTGCTGGGCGGACATCTCACGGTCGTGCAGCGGCTGGCGCGGGTTGTGCCAGTACACCTGGTCCGTGTAGGCCTGGGGGTCTTCCTGGCTGCAGACGCCGGCGCAGCGCACCTGGCCGTGGGCGGGCAGCGCATAGCCGGCCAGCACCGGCATCCAGCGCGCGGCTTCGTCGCCGGTGTCGTCCACCACCACGCACAGCCCCGGAGGCAGTGTTTCGCTCCAGCCCGTGGCCCTGGCAGGCGCATTCACGGGCCACAGGTCGGTCCAGGCCATTTCGGGCTGGACATGGTGTTCATGTTGCTTGTGCATGCACGGCCTCCCTTCCCCCCTCTAGCGAGGTTTGAAAGCAATGTATGTCAGCGCATTGCCCGCCGTCAAACCGATTCCCTGCGCCACCGAGGCCCATCCAACCCCTGGTCAATCCGCGGTTTTTTGTTATTGGCTCGAAGTGAATTGCTATACATTTTGATTCTTCGATTTTGTAACAGGGAGAAATACATTGCGAAATACCACCGCTGCCGTTCTGGCCTTGGCCACCGCCGTTGCGTTGACCGGGTGTGAAACCATGACCGACACCCAGCGCAACACCGCCCTGGGCGTGGGCATTGGCGCGCTGGCAGGCGCCGGCATCGCCAAGGCCACGGGCGGCAAGGCCGGTACGGGCGCGCTGATCGGTGCGGCCGTGGGGGGCGTGGGCACCTACATCTGGTCGGCCAACATGGAACGCCAGCGCCAGGAACTGGAAGCTGCCACGCGCGGCACCGGCGTGACGGTGTCGCGCACGGCGGACAACCAGCTGCAGCTGGCCATTCCCAGCGACATCTCGTTCGACAGCAACAGCGCCACCATCAAGAGCCAGTTCCGCCCGGTGCTCAACAGCTTTACCGACAGCCTGCGGCGCAATCCCGGCACCCACGTCGTCATCGTCGGCCACACCGACAGCACGGGCGGCGCGCACATCAACGACCCACTGTCCCTGAATCGCGCCAACGCCGCCCGCGACTACATCTTCAACCAGGGCGTGCGCGGCCCGCGCATCCAGACCGAAGGCCGGGGCGCCCGCGAGCCTGTGGCCTCCAACGAATCCGCCTGGGGCCGTGCCAAAAACCGCCGCATCGACATCTTTGTGGCCCAGGCGCAGTAAGCCCGGCTATGGACAACGGCAACGCGGGCCGCAGCCAGGCCAACCTGCCACGCCGCGCGCCTGCCGGTGAGCGGTGGGTGGGCGGTGCAGTTCAAGGCCACAGAGGCAAATCGCTGTGCTGGCTGATGTGAAGTCAAGACTTTTCACTACATCGCATCGATTGACACATTTAGAAACAAAATCTAATCTGGAAACATCGCGTAGTGCGTGTTCACATTCGGTTTCTGAACTGCGGGGTCTGTGGTGAAAGGCGTGCAGCACCAGCCGTCGACGGGATGAAGGGCCCTGCGACCGCAGTTGGACCCTGAGCATGCGGTACGGGATCCCAGGCCAGGCCGTCAAAGCGCTGGCAGTTCCCTGGCGCCGCCGGAGGCCGGACCGGCAACGCCCTGACCCTGGATATGGCCGGAACACGCGTGTCACCCCACCCTTGCTGGCGTCTGCGGCGCCAGGGAGTTGCAAATGCCGGATCTGATGACCATTGCCTTCATGATCGCCTTGTCCTCGGTGACTGCGGCCGGCATGGTGGCATTCGTGGGGCGCACCCACCGGCACGAGGGCGCTCCGCAGACGGCCGCCACCCTGGTGTGCTACGGCATGACCTATCTGTCGATCAGCCTGATGGCGTCGGCCGGGCACGTGCGCTGGTTTCTGGCGGCCTACGGCTTCTTTGCCTGCGGGCAAAGCTGCTGGATCTGGGCCCTGCACCGCTTCCACCAACTGCGCCCACCGTACGCGCTGCTGGTGGTGCTGCCCATCGTTTCCGTGCTGGGGTTGTCCTTGGACAGCATCTCCGCGTCGCTGCGCGTGCAGCTCATCAGCAGCCTGTTCCTGGGCTACGAAGTCTGGGCCCTGTACCTGCTGACCGTGCGCCGCGCCGAAGCCATGAACCGCGGCACCATGGTGCTGATCGTGGGCACCCTGATGTTTGCCGCAGCCCTGCTGCTGCGCCTGCACACCCCGGTGGTGTCGCTCACGCTGCGCGACACGGCAGCCTCCACCCCGCCGCTGCTGCTGTCCTTCGTCATCCTCAGCATCGCCATGCACTTCAAGTCCACCGGCTTTCTGATGATGTGCCACGAGCGCAAGCAGGTGCTGCTGGACCGCATGGCCAACGTGGACGTGCTGACCGAGCTGCCCAACCGCCGGGCCCTGATGCACAGCCTGGAGCATGTCTGGCAGCAATGCCAGCGCTGCCACACGCCGCTGAGCGTGCTGATGGTGGACGTGGACCACTTCAAGCGCGTCAACGACGCCTGCGGCCACCCCGAGGGCGACAAGGTGCTGGCCCAGATCAGCCGTGTGCTGCAGTCCCATGTGCGCCCCAGCGACATCGTCGGCCGCTACGGTGGCGAAGAGTTCGTGATTGCCTGCCCGCACACCGCCAGCGCCGAGGCCCAGGTGCTGGCCGAGCGCCTGTGCGCCCAGGTGCGCAGCGCCGTCTCGGCCCACCACGACACCAGTGCCTGGCCCATCACCATCAGCGTCGGCCTGCATGTCTGCCTGCCGGGCGACGGGCAGACGCTGGAGGACATCGTGCTGCAGGCCGACCAGGCGCTCTACCACGCCAAGGCCGACGGCCGCAACCGCGTGCACCTGCTGACCCCTAGTCCTGGTACGCGCTTCGGCACCTGACGAGCCCCCTCGCATCTGCGCCATACCCCCATCGCGACGCGGCGCGCTTGCCCAAACCGGGGTCCACTGGAGACAATGTCCCATCCCTGGCATTGATGAGAGAGAACCACACCATGATCGTTTTAATCACCGGCGCTTCGGCCGGTTTCGGCGCCGCCATGGCCCGCAGCTTCGTGCAGGCCGGTCACCGCGTCATCGCCACCGCCCGCCGCAAGTCCAAGCTGGACAGCCTGGCGGCCGAGCTGGGCGCGCAGCTGCTGCCCATCGAACTGGACGTCACCGATGCCGCCGCCGTGGCCGCCCTGCCCGCCCAACTGCCCGCCGACTGGGCGCAGGTGGACGTGCTGATCAACAACGCCGGTCTGGCCCTGGGCCTGGGCCCCGCACAGCAGGCCGATCTGGCGCAGTGGGACACCATGATCGACACCAACTGCAAGGGCCTGGTCCACATGACCCGCGCCTTCCTGCCCGGCATGGTCGAGCGCAAGCGTGGTCACGTCATCAACATCGGCTCCACCGCTGGCAACTGGCCCTATGCCGGGGGCAACGTCTACGGCGCCAGCAAGGCCTTTGTGCAGCAGTTCAGCCGCAACCTGCGCACCGACCTGTTCGGCACCCCCGTGCGCGTGACCAACATCGAGCCCGGGCTGTGCGGCGGCACCGAGTTCTCCAACGTGCGCTTTGGCGACGATGCCAAGGCCGCCAAGGTCTATGAGGGCGTGGACTTCATCACCCCCGAAGACATCGCCAACACCGCGCTGTGGGTGGCCCAGGCGCCCAAACACATGAACGTGAACGCCATCGAGATCATGCCGGTGCAACAGTCCTTTGGCGGACTGGCCGTGCACCGCGGCAGCTTCTGATCCAGGTTTTTGCCCAAAAACGCTGCCAGCCCTTGCCCTGCAAGCGCTGGCAGCTCTGCTTTTAAAACCTCTCGCACGGTCCCCAGCATGGGCCTTGGTTCCTACACGCAGCTGTGTCACCGCGCCTGCCGCGCCGTGCTGTTCACGCTGCACGCAGCCTGGGCCGGGTGGGCCACGCGGCTGGCAGGGCCGCTCCAAGCCCGCACCGGCAGCACCTGCGGGGGGCAGCCGGAACACAGACCACCTCCTGGTCTGGCGCGCCCCCCCCAGCGCGGGTTGCGGCACCACAGTGCTTCAAGTTCCGGGCCGGGCATTGCTAAAACGCCGCACGCTGCGGGCGTTTTGCACGCTGGCGCCCAGGCCGCCCATCGCCAAACGGCACGCCAACCGCCTGGCCCGCAGCGCCCAGCCAGAGGCGGCCCTGACCACCATCAGGCGCACAGATCCTGTAGTGGCAAGCTTGAAGTGCGCCCCATCCGGGCGTTAGTGCCCCACCGCCAAGGCCGCCGGCGCTCAGCCCGCGTCCGGCGTCAATCCGTGCGAGGACACCCACAGCACCTGGGCCTCGCCCTCGCTGCCTGCCACGCAGGCATGGCCCAGCCGGCTGTCGAAGTAGCAGGAATCGCCCGGCTGCAGCACCAACGGCGCTTCGCCCTCGGTGTGCAGGTGCACCGTGCCGCGCAGCACATAGACCATTTCCTCGCCCGCGTGGCGCAGCAGTTGCGGGAACTGCGCCACCTCCCGCGCCCGCAGGGTGGCCAGCAGGGGCACAAAGCGCTTGTCCGCCAGGTCGGTGTGCAGCAGCTCGTAGACATACGGATCGGTGCGGTGCACCACCCCCTGGCCGGCCCGGGTCACGCTGCGGCGCGGGCCGCCAGCGTCCGGCGGACTGGGTCTGAACAGCTCGCCCACCTCCACCTGCAGCGCCTGGGCCAGGGCGGCAATCTTTTCGTAGGTGGGTGAGAGCTGGCCGTTCTCGATCTTCGACAGGGTCGAGGTGGCGATACCACTGCGCGCGCCCAGCTGCTGCAAGGTCAGATGCGCCGCACGCCGCAGCAGGCGCAGCTTGTGCGCCAGCACCGCGGTGCTGGTCGTGCCGGCAGGGGCGGCAGCTTCGGGGTGGGGTGAGGTCATGGCAGGACGGCGGCAGCAACCCGGCGCGGGCGCCCCCAGTGTAGGGCGAAGCCCGCCGTGCGCACCGGGTAAGTCCCCTGCCCCCAGCGCGCCATGCCACCTAATATTTCGTAAACGAAAATTTACCGCACCACCGCCATGCTGATCCTCACCCAGCCCCAGACCGAGCACCACCTGCCCTTCACCGCCCTGCTGCCGGCGCTGGAGCAGATGTTCACCACCGGCTGCGAAGTGCCGCTGCGCCACCACCACGCCATCCCCGGGCGCAGCGCCGACGAAGACGGCATCCTGCTGCTGATGCCCGCCTGGCAGACCGGCCAGCGCCTGGGCGTCAAGACCGTGTCTATCTTCCCCGGCAACGCCCGCCAGGGCCTGCCCGGCCTGCACTCGGTCTACATCCTTTACGACGCGCGCACCGGCCAGCCGCTGGCCGTGCTGGATGGCGACACCATCACCTCGCGCCGCACGGCCGCGGCCTCGGCCCTGGCGGCACGCTGGCTCAGCCGCCCGGACGCGCGCCGCCTGCTGGTGGTGGGCAGCGGCCGCGTTGCCCGCCTGCTGCCTGCGGCCTACCGCTGCGTGCGCGCGCTGGACACGGTGGAGGTCTGGAGCCGCAGCCCCGCCAGCGCCCAGGCCCTGGTCGACGACCTGCGTGCCCAGGGTCTGCCGGCGCAGCACGCGCCCGACCTGGAAGCCGCCGTGCGCCGCGCCGACATCGTCAGCTGCGCCACCCTGTCCACCGCCCCGCTGATCCAGGGCGCCTGGCTGCAGCCGGGCACGCACCTGGATCTGATCGGTAGCTTCACCCCCGCCATGCGCGAAAGCGATGGCGAGTGCCTGCGCCGCGCCACCGTGTTCACCGACACCACCGAAGCCCTGCTCAAGGCCGGCGACCTGCTGGGCGCCATCGCCGAAGGCGCCTGGTCGACAAACCAGCTGGCCGCCACGCTGGAACAGCTGTGCCGCCAGCAGCACCCCGGCCGCCGCAGCGCGGACGAGATCACCCTGTTCAAATCCGTGGGCAGCGCACTGGAGGACCTGGCCGCCGCCTGCCTGGCCTACGACGGCTTCTGCGCCGGCTGAGCCAGCGCCAGGCCGCTCCAGCACCCGCGCAACCCACCTTCGGGGCTGCAGGGCGATCACACCCAGTGGACCTTCGCCCCCACCCCGACCTTTGAAAGAGCGCGACCTGCAGGCGCAGCACAAACGCCAGAAATCCCCGGTTCGACGATCTGAAGGCTTTCCCTGCTGCGAAACCTCCAGCCCGGCTGGCGGGCATACCGCATCGCTGGCGATGGGTTCCACGCACCAAGGCGAGGAACTGCGGCCTGGCAGCCTGCCCAACGATGCGCATGGTCCCACAGCGGACGACAGCCCCAAGCACCCGGCGGCGCAGCACTGCAGCCTTCAAGCGCACATGGGTTGCACCACCACGACCACCACGCCGAGACCTCGGTCATGTGCAGCAAGCCGCTGCAGAGCGCGCAGCGGGGCATCCCTCCCCCTCCGCTGCTGCGCCTGCCGCGACGCCATTGCGGCAGCCCCCATGCAGACAGACGCCGTGCGTTCTGCGTTCTGCGTTCTGCGTTCTGCGTTCTGCGTTCTGCGTTGTGTGCTGTGCGCTGTGCGCTGTGCGCTGTGCGCTGTGCGCTGTGCGCAGCATCACCGCACCACCCTTCTTTTCGTGGCCTAGCCCAGCAACGACAGGCGTGAACAGCTCTGTTTTTTGCGCATGCCGCATGCATGTCCACAGGTTGGCTCTGGCTCTGGCTCTGGCTCTGGCTCTGGCTCTGGCTCAGCCGGCGCAGAAGCCGTCGTAGGCCAGGCAGGCGGCGG